>CAZCAL010000017.1:0-21844 GCA_964496625.1 uncultured Verrucomicrobiaceae bacterium
CTCACGATGAATCTGACCCGTCGCCACTTTCTCACACGGTTAGCCGCCGCAGCCACAGTGCCCGGCATGACGCGGCTGAGCTTTGCCCAGTCTGCTGAAAATCCCGCAGGCAATGCAGAGGCGCACACGCTGATCTGCGTCTTCCTACGCGGAGGCGCAGACACACTGAACGTCTGGGTTCCCTATGCGGATGACAACTACTACCGGCAGCGCCCAACCCTATCGATCAAAGCGCCCGGCGCTGACGCGGATCGATCCATCAAGCTGACAGATCGCTACGCTCTGCACCCGATGATGAAGCCGCTAGAGGCTGCCTTCAAAGAGGGACGTCTCGGCGCGGTGCAATCCGTCGCGGTGCAAAACACCAGCGGCTCCCACTTTGAATGCCAAGACCAGATGGAGCATGGAGATGCAGACCAAGATCAATCCGTCGGCGGCGGATGGTTGGGTAGATTTCTGCGCGGTAGATTGGGGAATGTGCAGGCATCCCCACTGGGCGCAGTGGCGCTCGGCACCGTATTACCCGAAGCACTACGCGGGGCACCGAGCGTGAGCGTGATGCAGAAGCTGGAGGATCTTAGCTTGAAGATGCAGAAGGCAGATCCTGCTCCCGTGATGGCCGCATTGCAGGCGCTCTACACTCAAGACAGTGGGCAACTGGGTGGCCAAGGGCGTGAGACCATCGATCTTTTTCGCCGCGTCGCAGAACTACGCGATCTGGCAGCGGCACCAGAGAACGGCGCGGTCTATCCAAAGGACATGTTTGGCGATCAACTCTACGAAGTGGCACGACTGATCAAGGCCCGCGTGGGCTTGCAAGTGGCCTGCGTCGATCTGGGCAATTGGGACACACACTTCTTCCAAGGCACCACTGCCGGACTTCAAGCAGATCGCATCAAACTGCTCGCAGAAGGCATCGGAGCGCTGGACACCGACCTGAAATCCCAACGCGCCAACTACACGGTGATGATCACCACGGAGTTCGGTCGTCGCACCTATGAAAACGCATCGCTCGGCACAGATCATGGGCGTGGCTACACCTTCATGGCACTGGGAGATCGCGTGCAAGGCGGGCAGGTGCTCGGCGCGTGGCCCATCACGGCGATGGACGAATCCAATCCGCTGGGCCCAGGTGGCGTGCAGATGGAGACGGAATATCGCCGGGTCTTTGCAGAGATGCTGCGCGGCACCTTCAAGGCCACCGATGCAGAGCTGGCCCAAATTTTCCCCGGCGGATCGTTGAAGCCCGTGGGGATAATGAAGGCTTGAGGCCTCGCGTGCCGAACAACCAGACCACCCTATTTCCCCAGAGCCTCGACGACGATCTTCTGGAACGCCTCTCTGGGTTTGTTACTCTCAGGAACAAGGACGTTTTGCACCATGAAGACGGTGGCCAGATGATTGACAGGGTCAATCCAGCCATTGGTTGCAAAGGCTCCGCCATGCCCGAAGCTGCCGATGCCGAGAGGTGACATGCCAGGGTTCTGTGCGGTTGTGCATTGCCAACCCAAAGCATAGGTGATGGGTTTGCCTGCGGTACTGACAGGGGTGCTCATCTCCTTCACCGACGCCGCAGAGAGGATGCGCACGCCGTCGAGTTCGCCACCATTGGCAACCATGGCGTAGAACCGCCCCATGTCCGTCGCCGTAGAGAAGAGGCCACCTGCGGGTTCGATCATGCGCTTTGCAGCGGCGGACGAGGTGAAGAAGGGATTGTAGCTCACGACCAGTTCGTGAGTGTCTTCATCGAGCTTGTAGGTCTGCGCGATGCGGGCCCGATGAGCGTCATCGGGATTGAACTGCGTGTCCTTCATCCCCAATGGATCAAAGATATGCTTTTGCAGATAGGCATCATAAGACATGCCAGATACGATCTCCAAAATCCGACCTGCGACGGTAGGCCCAAAACCGTACTCGTAGCTGGTGCCAGGCTCAAAGGCCAAGGGTGCCTTCACCAGCCGTTGAACGTATTGCTTCAACGAAACGGCCCCGTCATCCGCCTTGCGCGGCGGAAAAGCAATGCCTGCCGTGTGGGATAGCAGCAGGCGCAGGGTGATGGGTTGCTTCGGTGCACTCCCATCGGCGAGCTTCACCTGACCGAGTTCTGGCAACCACTTGGAAGCAGGTTCATCCAGAGATAACAACCCCGCTTCAACCGCAGTCATGATGGCAGTGGCGTTGATGGATTTGGTCATCGAGGCGATCCAAAACATCGTGTCGTTTGTCATCGGTTTGCCTGCTCCAATGTCTGCCATACCGGCAGCATCCAGGTGCACGATCTTACCATCCTTCATCACCAGCGTCACAATACCCGCCGCTTGCTTCGCAGAGATGGCTTGCTCCATGGCGGAGTGGATGGTGGCCAGTTTGGCGGAATCAGGCTCGCGGGCGAATAGAATGGACGAGACGCTGAGGCAGAGGACACCGATGAGAGGACGGGCGGGATAGGGCATCAATCTCCAACGATCCAGACGGTCCACGCCTTTCTTGTGGTTCCGTGCGGCCGTATCCGTTGCAAGCTCCATCATCTGCTCATCGTTCCCATGGCGATGCGCACACAAATAATCCGCCTACTCACCATCGCCGCAATCGGCCTCGCCCTTCCGGCGCAGGCCGCGCAGCCCAATGTGCTGATCATTCTTGCGGACGATCAGGGATGGGGAGATCTTAGCTCCAACGGCAACACCAATCTCTCCACGCCGAACATCGACTCGCTGGGGCGCGATGGCGCCACGTTGGATCGCTTTTATGTGTGCCCCGTCTGTGCGCCGACTCGTGCGGAGTTCATGACAGGTCGCTACTACGGACGCACCGGTGTCCATGGAGTGAGCACGGGGCAGGAGCGATTGAATCTCGACGAAACGACCATTGCGCAGGTCTTCAAGGCAGGCGGTTACGCGACGGCGGCGTTTGGAAAATGGCACAACGGGATGCAGAGCCCCTACCATCCGAATGACCGTGGCTTTGACGAGTTCTACGGCTTCTGCTCAGGCCACTGGGGCCACTACTTTGACACCTCGATGGATCACAATGGGCAACTCACCACGGGGAAGGGTTTCATTATCGATGATCTGACTGACCACGCGATGGCCTTTATCGATCAGCACAAAGACAAGCCGTTCTTCTGCTATGTGCCCTACAACACCCCGCATTCACCGATGCAGGTGCCGCAGAAGTTTTATCAGAAGTTCGATGGCCTGGATCTCAAGCTGCGTGCGAAAGATGAATCTCAAGAAGACATCCTCCACACGCGTGCTGCCTTGGCGATGTGTGAGAACATCGACTGGAATGTGGGCCGACTCCTAAAGCACCTGGACGATTTGAAGATCGCCGACAATACCATCGTCATCTACTTCAGCGACAACGGCCCCAATGGCTGGCGCTGGAATGACCGCATGAAAGGTCGCAAAGGTACCGTCGATGAAGGTGGCGTGCGTGTGCCCTTCCTCATCCGCTGGCCTGGCAAAATTCCGGCAGGAGGCAAGATAACGCAGATCGCTGGGGCCATCGATCTTTTGCCAACCCTGGCTGATCTCTGCGCCGTGCCTCTGCTGCCGACGAAGCCACTGGATGGTCGCAACCTGAAGACGTTACTGACGGGTGGAGATGCTTCTGCGTGGCCAGAACGCCAGATCCTCTCCCTGCGAGTCGGCGGCAAAGGTAGTCCCGGTGTCAGCGTGCGAACGCAGCAGTATCGTCTCGATCCCACAGGCGCGCTCTTTGATATGGCCGCAGACCCTGAACAGGAAAAGAATGTGGCCGCAGACCATGCTAATGAGGTTACCCACCTGAGTGCAATCGCCAAGAGTTTCGGTGACGAGGTCGCCAAAGTGATCCAGGCCAGCAAAGATCGCCCCTACACGGTGGGCTACAGCGATAACACGCCGCTACCTGCGCGTGATGGTGAAGCTCATGGTGGAGTGACGCGCAGTGCGCGAGCGCCGAATTGCTCCTTTTTCACGCACTGGACAAACCTAGAGGGAAGCGCCACCTGGGACATCGATGTCGGCGAAGCGGGTGAGTATGAGGCCATCATCTATCAAACATGCCCTGCGATCAACGTGGGGGTGGAAATGGAGCTGAACTTTGAAGGCCAAACCACCCGCGCAAAGATCACCGAGGCCTGGGACCCACCGCTAGTCGGGCAAAGTGATGACCGCAGTGATCGTGGCGGCAGCGAGTCGTATGTGAAGGACTTTCGCCCTGTCTCACTCGGCAAAATTCATCTGGCCAAAGTTCGCGGCACTCTGACGCTGCGCGCAACTTCGATGCCAGGCCCCGGTGCCATCGACGTCCGTTATGTGATGCTGAAGAAGGTCAAGTAGTGGCGTTGCGAGGCAGATCAAACTGCCCCCGAAGTCATGCGGCTGCGGTGCTCGCTAGGGCGCCAGCCGATCCACTTTTTGAAGGTGTTGGAAAAGACGAAGGCGTTTTGGTAACCCACGGTGTGGGCCACCGTCTCCACCTTCAGACTAGTGGTGGAGAGGAGCTCTGCGGCCTTTCGCATGCGGAGCCAAGTGACGTGGTGCATGGGCGTGCGCCCCAGGGCTCGACGGCATAGGCGACGCAGGTGCTCCGCACTGACATGTGCCTGATGCGCAAGCTCATCCAGCGTCCAATCACGGCCCACGTCTGCAGAGACGCGCTCCCACAGTCTCGCCAGCCGATCATCCATTTGCCAGGGCTGAGAAAACCTCGCGACGTAGGATTGGATCAGTTCCACCCAATGGAACATCGCCGCAGGAAGGGCGACACCCGCAGCCTCCTCAATCAAGCCTTCAATCGCGTGCCACAGCGCCGACCCATCAAACGCTGCCATGACGGGAGAACTGGAAGACAGCAACCGCTGATCGACTGGCTGCTGCTCATACCGCACCCAGCAGCAGCGCCATTTTTTCCCTGGGACTGCCTTGAAGGCATTGACCATGAAAGGCGGTAGAGCCACTGCCATACCTGCGGAACACTTTTGCCAGCGGCCATCCACCAGCACCCGGCCTTCCCCCTCCAGGCAGGCCAAAAAATACAGGCCGCCCTGGTGCATCCGCACAATTTGGTAGGGAGAGGCAGCCGTCATCACCCCGGCATGGGCGATGCGATGCGTGTTCAGCGAGCTACATACTGGAGCCTTCCGCAGCCAGGGACGATCATCCTCCGTGTGGGCACGCACCACTCGCGACACGGTGTCAGAACCGTGAATGTGCGTTTCAGATAGTTCAAGGATGGCTGTTTTGGCGTGCACGATGCGCGGTTTGCGGTTGTTTACTTCGATTGTTGGTAGTTTGCTATGGTTTAAACCATTGCCAAGCACCGCCATCTATCGCAAACCCACGCTAACCTCATCAAGCCATGCCTAATCCCTGGACCGGAATCGGAAATCCCTACACCCGCCTCGAAGTCGTTGATCGCCTGAAGGCAACGCTTGCCAAAGGCGAGCCAATCATCGCTGCGGGCGCAGGCACGGGCATCAGCGCCAAGTTCATTGAAAAAGGCGGCGCAGATTTGATCATCATTTACAACAGCGGTCGCTTCCGGATGAGCGGCCACGGCTCCACCTGCGGACTTATGGCTTATGGAGACGCAAACGCAGTCGCGATGGAGATCGGTGAATACGAAGTCCTCCCGACAGTGAAGGAGATCCCCGTGATCTGCGGTGTGCATGCCACGGACCCCCGCCGCCGCATGTGGCATTGGCTGGGCAAGGTGAAGGACATGGGCTTCTCCGGCGTGAACAATTTCCCGACTCACACCATCATCGATGGCCACTTCCGACAAGTCCTCGAAGAGACCGGCATGAGTGTTCAGAAAGAGTTTGAGATGGTCGGTCTCGCGCATCGCATGGATCTGTTCAGCGTCGTTTATGTGGCCACCCCAGAGGAAGCCATCGAGATGGCCAAGCAAGGTGCAGATGCGATCATTGCCCACGTCGGCACGACCGTCGGTGGCAGCATCGGGGTAACGAACGCCGTCGTGAGCTGGGACCACACCGTTAAGGTGACTCAAGACATCATTGACGCTGCCAAGAGTGTGAATAAGGACGTATTCACCCTCACCCACGGCGGACCAATCAATACGCCAAAGGATGTGGAATACATCCTCAGCAAGACTTCTGCAGATGGCTTCGTCGGTGCCAGTTCGCTCGAACGCATGGGCGTCGAAGACTCGCTGACGAGCTTGACCCGCGAGTTCAAGAGCGTGCCTTGGCCGAGATCGAAGGAATAGAATTTGCGCCTCATCAGGCTAGGTTTCTCGGTATAAATCGAGTAAGGTGGCGGCAATGATCTCATTGCTGCTGCCCCGCTGGATAAAGTCGCTCCTGGGCAAACTCCTCTACCGCGCCAAGCGGCGGCCGATGCTGTGCCCTGATTGCGGCCGGAACATTCCGTCTCCGACGATCTCCCCAGAGGCCCTTTGGGACTCACGAGTCGATTGTCCCGAATGTCATGCGACTTTCTCTCTGCTGGTCACGAAGAACCTCGCGCCAAGTTCAGAAGAGCGGGCAGCCTTCTCCAGTGAACACCAGGAATTGCCCAGACCGGACGATACCAAGATTGAGGTCGCTGAAAAAGATGGCGTCATCGGCTGGCGAATCACCTCCAAAGGCGGCTGCAATTTCTTCGTCTTTTTCGGTGCCATCTGGCTCTGCATTACGACCACTGTATTTTGGGCGGTTTTCTTTGGCAATGCGGCAAGCGGCACACCGGCGATACCCATGCTGATGGCTTGCCTATTCCTGGCCATAGGTTTCATCGTCCTCTACGTCGGCATCCGCATGAACCGCATCCAGCACTGGCTGTGGATCACCGACACAGCTCTCCTGCATGAGCAGAAGTTCATCCTCACCAAACGACGCATCTTCCAACGCAGCGGTATCCAATCGGTGGAATTGGTCGTCGTTTACACGCAGAACTATGAACCGGTGTATGGCATTGAGATCGTCAGCTCCGAAGGGAAGCTACGGCTGGGAACTGCTTTGCGTCCCGCAGACAAGGCTTGGCTTTGCCAGGACATTCGCCGCGTGCTTGGACTCGCTGAGCCTGCCGCGATTGTCGCCTCAGCACGGAATTTATCATCAACTCGTCTCACACCATGGGGGGCCACGATCCGTATCGACTCAGAACTCGGTTCATGCACCCTCGCGGGGCCGATTGGCTCGACCGGGCTTGCACCCGTCATCTTAGCCATCATTTTCGCCGCCTTTCCAGCGATCATGATTCTCAACGGACCAGGGTTCATTTCTACCGATCACCACCCGCTACCCTTCTTGGTCTTTGAATGGATCTTCGCCATAGTCTGGTATGTGCCACTGACTTTGATCATGCTGCTCGGCCTTGGGATTGCGTGGACGGCGTGGCGCTTTCGGAAGACGGAATACACGATCAAGACAGATCACAATGGGCTGGTCGTGCAGATCCGAAATTCAAGCCACCTGATGATGGAGAAACACTGGCCACCAAGTGACATCGGGGACGTGAAAATCCGCTGCGCGACATCGTCACGCCAACAGCCTTCCCAAGCGCTGATCGTTCATCGTCTAGAAGTCACCCTGCCTGATCGCATCCTCGGCATCGGCTACGGCGGTGACCTGAAACAGCTCAAAGAAGCGGAGACAGCGCTGTTGACGGTGCTGGATCGCATCCCGAAAGTTGGAGCGTGATACGCCACACTTGGCAAGTGTCGTTCCCTGCGGTGCGTATGACTCGCCATGCTTCGAACTCTCTCTCTGCTGGCTGCTTCCTTCCTGCTTTTGAACCTTCCCGCGCGTGCTGTCGATTTTGACTGGGTGACGATGGGCGGTGGTGCCAAGAATGACAAAACCCGCGCCGTCACCGTGGATCGTGAGGGCAATGTGCTGCTGGCGGGCGAAATGACAGATGCAGGCGCTTGTGGCGCACAAAATGCCAGCGGCGGTGGTGGCATGGATTTTTTTATTGCAAAGTTAGACCCCGCTGGCCATTGCCTGTGGCTTCACACACTCGGAGGCAGCGGCATTGATCGAGGCTACGGGGTCATCACCGATGCCACCGGCAATGCCTATGTGACCGGACATTTCCAAAGCAAAGACGCAAAGGTAAACGGCGGCGTCTTGGCAAATGCAGGTGACTACGATGTCTTCGTCGCAAAGTATTCGCCAACAGGAGAACAGCTCTGGGTGCGGACCGCTGGTGGCGCTGGCTACGACTATGGTCACGCCATTGCTCTGGATAGCAAAGGTGATGTCGTTGTGGCAGGAGCAGTGGCTGGCGAAGCAAAGTTTGGCTCGCAGACCGTCGGTTCCGCGGGTGCCCGCTGCATCTTTTGCGCGAAGTATTCAGCAGATGGGGACCTGAAATGGGCGCGCGGTACATCTGGCAAACTGGGTGGAAGTGCTCATGGCGTGGGCATCGATGCGGCTGACAATATTTACATCGGCGGCAACATCAGCGGGACGGGTTCCTTTGGCGAGCTGCCAATCGATGCGGGCAAGACTACCAGCGCACTGGTTCTCAAAATCAGCGCTGCTGGCGAAGGCGAATGGTTCCGCAGCATCCCTGGATCGCCGAGTGCGTTGGCGCATGAAATCAGCGTCGATGCCACAGGCCGCACATGGCTAGCTGGCATGTTTAAGGGCACAATGACGGCTGGCGATGCCACTTTTTCAAGTTCTGGCGATAAGGATAACGACGGCTTCGTCGCGCACTATGATGCCAGCGGTGCCCTGCAATGGACGCGTGTGGTGCAGGGGACGGGCACCGACTATTGCCTCGGCGTTTGCAACGATGGACAAGGCACGGCTTGGCTCACGGGCGAGTTCACCGCGACGGCGCAGGTCTTTGGGCAGGCGCTAACGAGTCGTGGCATCACTGACATCTACGTCGCATCGCTCGACTCCTCCGGGAAGCTTGGCGATCTCATCCAAGCTGGCGGCGAAAAGAATGACAACGCCTACACTGCGGCTTGGGATTCGAAGCATCATACGGCTGTGATTGCCGGTGCTTGCGCTGCGCCGGTTACTTTTGGGAGTCAATCCGTCAACCAATCGGGTGGTGCAGATTTTCATGCCGCGCGGTTGAAGGCTAAATGATGGAGCTTGGCAAGCACCTGCCAACCTGCCTACGATGATGCCATGAACGCAAAAATCGCGGGCTTTGTCGGGATGCTCCTCGTGTCGTGTGGGTCTGCAATTGCGGTGGAGCCCCAGCCGTTCTTTGCTGCCCTCCAGCGCCTCATGGATGCTGCAGACTATCTGGGATCTCCCTTCAGCCCGGCGGAGAAAACCATACTGAACGCCGCGATCCAAAGACACGATGCCGAAGGTGTCACCAGTGCGCGCAGCATCTTGGATGCCCACACACTCTTCATCGTGAACATCACTCCAGAGCAGAGAGTGAAGGTAGCGGCGGGATTGGCGAAGCCAGAGTTGGATGAAGCGGGATGGCGGCAGTTTCTAGTGCGCGTGGATAATGAAGCTGGCGTCACTGCTGCATTGCATTGTGCCAGTCCCTTCGCCAAAGAAGGGTATGTGAAAGGATCTCCTCCCGTGGCTCCCAATGCACAGCCCAAGGACCCAGGACAACCCGCACTGGAGGCTCGCTGGCTAGACCTGAACCTCTTTGAGGCGCAACCGATGTCCCCCACACTCTCTGGGCTGGAGGTGGAATATCGCATCCTCCAACTCTACAGTCGCGACTCCGGAAAGCGCGAGGCATCCTTCGCCTTCGATGTCGGGCAGGGCACCCAGGACTTGGGTTTTCGCAATGAAGTAAGTCGCCTCTTTGAGTGCCGCCCAGCACATCAGGTGACCTTAGAGATCAAGGATGAAAATGGCCAACCTTGCACCGCCATGCTCGAGATCCATGACGCTGCGAACCGAGTTTATCCTTCGCAAGCGAAGCGGCTGGCGCCCGATTTCTTTTTCCATCCGCAAGTCTATCGCGCGGATGGCGAATCCCTGAAGTTGCCCGCAGGTAAGTATGACGTCCTCTTTCAGCGTGGTCCTGAATCGATTCCCGAAAGGCGGCAGGTCACGGTTGCGGAAGGAGAGCAGAAGCTGAGCTTTCAAGTGAAGCGCTGGGTTGATCCATCAAAGCTCGGCTGGTGGAGCGGAGACCATCACATTCACGCCGCCGGCTGCGCCCACTACTCGGTGCCCAGTCAAGGGGTTCATGCACCCGACATGGCGCGGCATTGTCAGGGGGAAGATCTGAAGATTGGCGCGAACCTCACCTGGGGTCCATGCTTTGACTATCAAAAGCAGTTCTTCACCGGGCACACGGACAAGGCATCGCGCTATCCATTCCTACTTCGCTACGACATCGAAGTCAGTGGCTTTGGCTCCCACCGCAGTGGGCATCTTTGTTTATTGAAGCTCAAAGATCAGATGTATCCCGGCGGCGACTCCACCGCGCACTGGCCGACTCTTTGCCTGAACACATTACGCTGGGCCAAAGCGCAAGGTGCCCTCTGTGGTCCAGCCCATAGCGGTTGGGGTTTGCAACCGATTGCGGAAAACAATCCAGAGCGACTCCAGCCCTATCGCGGTCCCGGAAAATACGCCTCTGCCACAGACGCGCTGCCAAATTACATCGTGCCGCCCTTCAACGGAATCGGTGCCTGCGAATACATCGTCGATGTCACGCACGAGGTCCCAGGGCCAGAAGGCAAGCCTGTGCCTGCGGTTGATTTCATGTCCATGGTCGATACGCCGCACACCTGGGAACTGAACATTTGGTATCACACACTCAACGCAGGCTATCGAACCCGGATCAGTGGCGAGACAGATTTCCCGTGCATCTACGGGGAGCGAGTGGGACTGGGTCGTGCCTATGTGAAGTTGGGTGGAGAGCTGAGCTACGACGGCTGGTGCGAAGGCATTCGCGCAGGCCGTGCCTATGTCAGCGATGGTAAGAGCCACCTCATGGAGTTCCGCGCCAACGATCTCGAACTCGGCACCGACGGGAGCGAGCTACGGATCGATGGTCCAGCCACACTGCGTCTCTCTGCCAAAGTCGCGGCGCGTCTGGATGAGCATTCACATCCTGAGATCCAGACCGCACCCGTGGACCAAAAGCCATTCTGGGACATTGAACGTGCACGCAGCGGAGACTCCCGCGAAGTGCCTGTGGAGGTGATCGTCAATGGCGAATCAGTCGCTCAAAAGAAGGTGCTTGCCGATGGGCACACCGAGGACATCGCGTTTGAATTGCCCATCACAAAGAGCTGCTGGGTCGCCCTCCGAATCCGCGCCAGCTCCCACACCAATCCCATCTTTGTCATCGTCAACAATCAGCCCATCCGCGAGAAGCGCAGCATCGACTGGTGCCTGAAAAGCGTGGATCAATGCTGGTCACAGAAAGAAGCGCTCATCGACGCCAAAGAGATGGCAGATGCCGTTGCAGCCTATGAGCATGCGAGACAAGAGTATCGGCAGCGGCTTGGCGAAGCCACAAATTGATCCCGCAGGAGACATTGGCAAGTCTTCCATCCTGATTGGCGTTCTTGTCTCATGCTTCGTCTTGTCCTGACTTCTGGCTTTTTTCTGATGTCGCTTTGCCTATCGCAAAGCAATGCTGCGGGTGATCTATCGCTTTCAGTCCCAAAAATTATCGGTCCATGGGTTGAGGATGTCCCAGCCGCCGCAAGTAAGGCGGATTCAGCAGCTGTCGTTCAGTTGCACCCTGGTGAGTTCTATCTCTTCCGCAGCCAACAGAATGGGAAGAAGTCCGGCACCCGCGTCTATCATTCGCGCGACCCGCGAGACTTTGGCTCCGACAGCAATGCAGACGCTCACCACTTTGTTTGCAGCCTGCCCGTCCTGATCACGAATGTACTTCAGCGGGAGGGGAAGTGGTTCGCGACGAATTCCAAGGGCCAAACCGCGCCACTGACATGGGAACCTCTTCGGGGTAGGGAAGAACGGACGGAGAAGCGGGACGTCATCCGTGTCGCTCTCTTCGATGACTTCGGCAGCTTTGGCAAAGGGGTGCCGCGTGTCACGGAGTTGCTGAAGCCAGTCAAAGACATTGAGCTGACTGTGTTCAAGCCCGCCTTCCTCAGCGACAACGGATTGCATGACTTCGATGTCGTGATCTTCACGGGAGGCAGTGGCAGCAAACAGGCAAACACGATTGGCCTAGCGGGACGTGAAGCAGTCCGCCGCTTCGTTCATGACGGTGGCGGTTACATCGGTATCTGCGCTGGCAACTACCTCGCTTGCGATGGTTTTTCCTGGGGTGTGAAGGTGCTTGACGCGAAGACGAAGTCCTCAAAATGGATGCGCGGTAAGGGTGATGTTCAGGTGGAGTTCACCGAACTGGGTCGGCAAATTCTCGGCACCACCGAAGGTCAGCACCCTGTTCGTTATGCCAATGGCCCAGTCTTCCAACCTGCCAATCAAGAGGAGATCGGAGACTTCAAGCCCCTTGCGATCTTCCGCACCGAACTCGCAGAGAATGGCTCGCCCGTTGGCGCAATGGTTGGTGCTGCAGCCATGGTCGCAGGAGACTATGGCAAGGGCCGCGTGTTTTGCAGCAGCCCGCATCCAGAGCAGACCCAAGGCATGGAGGGCATCGTCGAACGCGCTGTCCGCTGGGTAGCCAATCGGGAATGACCAACCAAAGTATTGAATGAAATACGTCCACCTCCTCTTTTTTCTCACTGCGTCATCTCTGAGCGCTCAGCTTCCCGGCACAAATCCGCTGCCGCCTTCCGCAGACTTCAGCGCAGAGATGGTGGCGGGTATTGATCGCTTTCTACTACGGGCGATTGATCAAGCGAAAGACGAACGGAGCACCCAGTGGCCAGGCGACATGGCGGTGCATCGCGAGCACTTGAGGACCATCATCGGTGCCATCGATCAACGTCTGCCGATCCCTGCCCTGGAGTTTGTGAGCGATACTTCGACGCCTGCTCTGCTAGCGGAGACCGACACGGCGCGAATCTTTCGGGTGCGGTGGCCCGTCCTGAAGGGTGTGCATGGCGAGGGCGTCTACATCCAGCCGAAGCAGCCCGCTTTGGCCCGCGTGATTTACCTCCCCGATGCTGACAAGGCCCCAGAGAAAATTGCCGACCAACTGCTGGCGACGAGTGGCTGTGAAATCGTGATCCCCATGCTCATCAGCCGCGCCTCTGACTTTAGCACCAATGATCGCTTTGGCGTCACGACAAACGTCCCCCACCGGGAATGGATCTACCGCCAGTCGTTTGAACTCGGCCGTCACATCATTGGCTACGAAGTGCAAAAGGTGCTGAGTCTTGTCGATTGGATGAAGGCTCAGCCCACGCAACTCCCTCTGCTGGTAGCTGGGCTGGGTGAAGGCGGACTCATCGCCATGCATGCGGCGGCCATCGATCCGCGCATTGATAGCGCCTATGTGTGGGGATTTTTTGGCCCACGCGAAGGCCTCTGGGCGGAGCCCCTGGAGCGCAATGTGTTTGGCTTCTTGAAGGAGTTCGGCGGGGCGGAGCTTGCCGCGATGATCGCGCCCCGTCCCTTCGTTGCGCAGCATCTTGGCTTTCCCAGTGTGCAGGGACCACCGCCCGCTCAGCCAGGTCAGCGCTCAATTGCTGCCCCTGGAAAGATCACCAAACCAAGTCTGGAAGCGGTGCAGGCAGAAATGGAACGCGCACGCAAAATCGTCCCAGGGAATTGGGCTCGCGTCTTTACAGAACAAGAGGGTCTCAAAGAAGTGGTGGCGCATGTCTTCCCTGCGGCCACTGCGGAAAAGATTCTCGCCTCCGCGAAGATGGACTTAGCAGAGATCCATCTGCCCGTGGATCAATCACGACAAGAGCGTCAGGTCCGCGAGCTGGAGGCTTTTTCGCAGCGACTGCTCGTCGATACCGAAGCTGAACGCACCGCCCAATTTTGGAAGCCTCTCCCTTTACAATCGGTGGAAGCGTTTGAAAAGCACACCGTCGCCGAGCGTGAGCGATTTTGGAACGAGGTCATCGGTCGTCTTCCTGACCCGAATCTGCCGATGAATCCGCGCAGCCGTTTGGTGCGGGAGACAGACAAGGTGGCCATCTACGAGATCACGCTCGATGTTTGGCAGGATGTGTTCGCCTGGGGCTGGTTGGCATTGCCAAAAGATCTGAAGCCCGGCGAAAAGCGCCCCGTCGTCGTCTGCCAGCATGGCTTGGAAGGGCTGCCGGAAGATGTCTTCAATGACGATGAAAACAGCAAGGCCTTCAAGCCCTACAAAGCCTTCGCCTTGCGTCTGGCGGAGCAGGGCTACATCACCTTCGCCCCGCACAATCCATACCGAGGGATGGACGCCTTCCGCACTCTACAGCGCAAACTGAACCCGCTGGGAAAAACCTTGTTTTCCGTCATCGTCGGCCAGCATCAGCAGATCTTGTCCTGGCTGAAACAGCAAACCTTCACCGACCCGAAACGCATCGCCTTCTACGGCCTCAGCTACGGTGGCAAGAGCGCCATGCGCCTGCCAGCCATCCTCACGGACTACTGCCTGAGTATTTGCTCTGGCGACTTTAATGAGTGGGTGCGTAAGTGTGTCAGCAGCGACATGCCAATGAGCTACATCCATACCCATGAATATGAAATCTGGGAGTGGAACATGGGCCGCACCTTCAATTACGCGGAGATGGCTGGCCTGATCGCGCCACGTCCCTTCATGGTGGAGCGCGGTCACAATGACGGCGTCGGCACTGACGAATGGGTCAACTACGAATTCGCCAAAGTGCGCCGACTCTACAACAAGCTAGGCATCGGTGATCGCACGACCATCGAGCACTTCGACGGTCCCCACACCATCCATGGCCAGGGAACTTTCGAGTTCCTGAAACGCTGGTTGAACCAGAACCCCTGAAGAGTAGCTCTCCCAGATTTGCTGCAAAGCGGTCCGAATCCGATCCCGACGAAAAATCACGTGCCCTGTAGCCGGGTGTCTGTGACCCCGGTGCAATTGAAAATGCGAATGAATCGCTGACACATTCGCCGCTTCATCAGCTCCTCCACGACGCCGGCCTCACAGAGGCCAGCTACAACTCCCGCCGCGCACGCGCCCTGTAGCCGGGCGTCTGTGACCCCGGTGCGCTAGAGAACGCGATTGAATCGCCGAGACATCCGACCGGCCTCACCCTGACGCCAAGGACAATCAGGCGAAGAGGTGATCCAGCGGCTTGCCCTTATCGGCGACGGTGAACGGACGCTTGCTGGGGCTGTAGATGACGTTGTCCAGCGGCAGGCCGAGGGCGTAGCCGATGGTAGCGTTCAGATCAGGGATCGTCACCACGCTGTCCACAGCTTTGTCTCCGCGTTCATCCGTGCTGCCATGCACCTGACCACCCTTGATGCCGCCACCGGCCATCACGCAACTGAAGCCAGCAGGATGATGGTCACGACCGTCATTCTGATTGATGTCCGGCGTGCGTCCGAATTCGGTGGCCAGCACGACCAGCGTATCATTCAAGAGACCGCGTACTTCGAGATCCTGCAGCAAGGTGCTCATGGCAGCATCAAGCTCTTCGCAGAGATCTGGAACGCGGGTGAAATTCGCATTGTGGGTGTCCCAACTGCCGAAACTTACTTCGACGAAACGCACGCCATGCTCAACGAGCCGACGGGCGAGCAAGCAGCCCTGTCCAAAGCGGTCCGTACCGTAATTTTCGCGCAGAGCAGCAGGCTCAGCGTCGATGTCGAAAGCCTTGAGCTCCTCGCTCTTCATCATCTTCACCGCATCGGTGTACATGTCATTGTAAGCGCGGACGTTTTTGAGATCGTAAGTCTCAGCGAACTGGCGATCCAACTTCCGGGCGACATCAAGGCGATCATTGAAGCGATCCTCAGTGAACCAGGGACTCATGCGGACATTCGAGATACCGCCAGCAGGATCACTGATCATCAGCGGCGAAAAGCGGGATTCAAAGAACCCTGCCCCAGGATGGCGACTTTCATTCCCGATCATCACGGTGCCGGGCAGCGATGGATTGCCCCGGTCCTGGAACTTCTGCAACCAAGCACCCATGGAGGGGTGGCGGATCGAGCTCCGCAGCGTGTAGCTGGTGTGCATGTAATAGTTACCCTGCTCGTGCGCACCTTGGGTCGATGCCATGGAGCGCAGCACGGCCATCTTGTCCGCCTGACGTGCGAGCAGCGGCAGATTGTTCGAGAACTGCATGCCGTCCACGTTGGTATCAATCGTCTCCGTGAGGCCCATCAGATCCGCCTGTTTCGGCTTCGGATCAAAGGTATCCATGTGGCTCATGCCACCATTCATATACAGGTAGATTACGTTCCGAGCGGTCGGCACTTGCTTGAGCTTGGAGGTGTTTTCTCCTGGAACAGCCAAGGCGCGATTGCCGCCTGCGAGGGGCGCTGCGGAGACTCCGAGAAAAGTCCGTGCAGCCTGATTGATGAAGTGACGCCGACTGAGGGGGTCACTGGCGAGAAGGGAAGCGTTCATGAGCGATTAGGGGGCTTTAGAGGTCTGTAAAATCGGTAGTCCTACTGGATGAAGAAAAACTGGCGGGTATTCAGGACCGTCCAGAGGAGATCGCCTTGGGCCGTAGCGCTGCCTTTCTCTACCACGGGGCGAAGCAGGGCTTTTTCCTCCTCGGTGGCCGTGCGGCTCATGAGGCTGAGATAAACCGTATCGATGAGGGAGTCGGGTCCCTTGGCGGCCGCACGCTTCATTGAGCGAGAGATGACGGTGTAAGGATTCACCAATTGACTGAAGACGCGGCCATTGAGCAGCATGAGCGCCTGACCGACGCTGGCTTCGTCGTTGGAATTCTCCACCAGTTCACGATCACTTTGGCCGAACTCACGGAGGAAGTGACCATTGGGTGCGGGGCTGCGCAGATCAGCGGAGCGGACCATGTATTCATCGCGATAACTTTCCCAGGCCTTGAGCGTGGCTTTTTCCTTCTTATCATCTGCGGAAAAGGTTTCTGCATCACGCTGGGTGCGTGCCTTCTGCGCTGCGGTGAGACGGGCGCGCTCTTGCCGGGCGAGAACTGCGAGGGCTTCATCGATTCCGAGATCAGCACCGTTCTTGGACTTGATGACGGTCGCGATTTCTGCAGCGAACTCGGGGTCATTGACTTGTTCCGTCAGCTTGCCGTCACGCGCGAGTTCTGCAAATTTCTTGAAGCCTGCGGTGAAGACGATCTCTTCCACCGTCTCATCGATACGCTTGCGCTGGGTAGACACGACACGCTTCGCGGCACGAATGGCAGCCTCATCCTTGGCTTTGGTCGCCGCAGTGAGATCGACCTGAGCCTTGCGCACTTCACCAGCGAGACGCTTCTGCGTTTCGGCGACGGTGATGGCGCACTTCTTCAATTCATCAGGCGAAAGGGCATTCAGCGCGCGATCCAGCCACTCGATGCGGCGCAGCGCCACGGTCCGGTCAATGGTGGTGTTCAGGCTGATCTGGTCGGCACCGGGTTTGTAGAGCGCGACCATGCTGTCCCAGATTTGTTCCGCAGTCATGCGGCGGAGCACTGGGCCGGGGAAGTGATAGACCTCGCCCAGCTCCACATCCTTCGTGTAGGCAGCGCGTTGGTAGGCAGCACTATTGTAGATGATGCGCAGATAGGCCTTCATGTCGTAGTTCAGGCTCTTCATCGTGTCTTCGAGGAAGGTCATGAGCTTCGGATTGCTCGGCACGGTGGAATCAGTGATTTCATCGACAGGCTCGATGAGACCCAGCCCCATGGCTTTTTTCCAGAGGCGGTTCGCGATCACCGTGGTGAAGCGAGGGTTGCTCTTGCTCGTCATCCAGTCGCCATAGGCATCAATGGGCTTCTCGCCAGCTTTGACCACATTGCCGTCCTTCGAGAACGAGGCCGGGATGGTGGGCTCAACAAGCGTATTGGGCTTCGCGTCGTCATACTTGTAGTCGTGCGGCAGACGCAGGGGACGGCGGTCTGTCTGATCCAGGACCGTGTTGTAGCGCAGCGGGCGGAGGATCTCCGTCATCGCCTTGTTCACATCCGTCTTCGCCATGCCCGGTGGCAGGTCCATCTTCACGCCGCCTTGGCCTTTCTTGCTCTTGGCGGCTTTTTTGCCGTAGCTGGCCCCATACACTGCCTGGGCCAGCAATGGATTTGTCAGACCGTTGCTGCCAGTCATACCGTAGCTGTGGCCAGCCATTTGGTAGTAGTCCATCTGCGTCCACTTATCAAAAGGGTGGTTATGGCATTGGGCGCACACCATTGATGTGCCGAGGAAGATCTGCGTCGTCACCGCCATGTTATCCAGCGGCATGTTGTAGTCGCGGATGTAAAAGCCCACCGCACCGTTTTCATACGTCTTACCGTCAGCGGTGACGAGTTCACGCACCAGTTGGTCGTATGGCTTGTTTTCCTTCAGCGCTGCCTGCAACCAGTTCGCATACGCATAGCCAGCGGGCAGGCTCTGCCCACCACCGACGGACTGACTCTTCAGACGGAGGATGTCTGCCCAGTAGTTGAAGAAATTCTGCGTGTAGCCGTTTGATGCCAAAAGGCTATCGATCAGTTGAGCGCGCTTGTCTGCCTCTGTGGACGCCAGAAAATCGGTGGTCTCCTTCAGGGTCGGGATGCGGCCAATGATGTCGAGAAAAACGCGGCGCACAAAGACTTCATCAGACGCTGGGGCGTTGGCCGTGATCTTTTGCTTGGCTAGGTTCTCATTCACCAAGGCATCGATTTGGGCTGCCTTCTTCTGCACCTGTTCCTGCGAAAGGTTGGCGCCTGACGCCGTGACATTCATCGCCAGAGCCGCAGCCATGGCGATGGCGAGGGGCACGAAGCGGGTGGACTGGGGGGATTTCATGACTGGGCTTTTTTTGGGGGGTGATGACTCTCTGTCCTGCACAGACCCGCCGTGGGGAAGGGCGGGGCAGGACATTCCGGCAGCCGAATTGGCGAGCTAGGATTCGATGAAACGCAAAACGATCATTTTAGTTTCTTCTTTCACTTATCAATTACGTCCACCAGACCTTTGACGCGTCTGTCTCAGTAGTGCAGCCGCGCATGCCGCAGCGCCGCACGCACCATCAGCGTCTCGCCAATGTTCTCCAGCGTCAGCATGCCCACGAGCCTGCCGCCAGGACCATCCAGCACCGGCAAGACCGGGCCTCCAGACGCCTGGAGTTTCTCCATCGCCCCCGGCAGCGGGTCCATCGCGACCAAAGATTCTGAGCAGAGCTCCATCGCCTCATCCAGCGGGCAGCTAGGCCCTTCCTCTGCCAGCACCGCCACCAGACGATGCCGAGTGATCAGGCCGAGGATGTGCCCACCCTCATCCAGCACCGGGAAGTCCTGCTGCGTGCCCGCGAGGAGAAAATCCACCGCCTCCCGCAATTGGCCATCTTTGTTCAGTCGGTGAAATTCCGTCAGCATCGCATCCTGCACCGTCAGATCTCGTGTCGCCTCCCGCTGCGTCACCATTGCCGCCTCCTGACCCGCCGCCCAGAAGACAAAGAAGGCGATCAGCGCCAGGAAGGGGTTAAAGCCACCGCCCAGCAGCATCCCCAGCACCACCATCATCGCGATGCCCTGGCCCAGCGTCGCCGCCACCCGCGTCGCCTTCCCATACTCCATGAAGAAGCCCAAGATGGCGCGGAAGATCCGGCCACCATCCATCGGGAAGGCGGGCACCAGATTGAAGAGCACCATAAAGATGTTCCAGACCATCAGCGTGTGCCAAAAGCTACCCGCCGCATGAAAGCGCAGGTCCATCTGCCCCCAGTGCCCGATTCCCAACCCCAGACCGATCACCGCCGCGATCGCCACATTCACCAGCGGGCCACAGATCGCCACGACCAATTCCTCAGAAGGCTTGCTGGGCATCCTCTCCAGCCGCGCTAGTCCGCCGATGGGCAGCAGCGTGATGTCCGGCGTCTTGATCCCGTATCGACGCGCCGCAAAGACATGGCCAAACTCATGCAGCAGCACGCAGAGAAACATCGACATCACCAGCCCCCCCGAAGCCAGCGCCCCCGCCATCCCGCGCCCACCCTCCATGCCCTGCACACCGATGAAGATCAGCAGGAAAAAAAACGTCACATGCACCCGCACCTCAGTGCCCGCCACCGTCGCGACTTTGAAAGACCATCTCATGCAGAAGCATAACGCACGAATCCACCACGCGGCAGTGAAACTTCAGTTTCTCGTGGAGTGTTGGTGTTACCGCCGGAGCCTCTACCCCCGTTTGGATCGTCGCTGAGCTCTCGCCGCATGCATTCTCCTGACATCTTCATCACGCTTCTCTTCAAACACGATCCGGCAAGGTGTGCATCGCCTTAGATCGCTAATGGCTGGAATCCCGACAACCTCATAAGCCCAAGCTTGATCCTCAGCAGACCAAACGATTTTCTTTCCGCAATCAAGACACACATACTCCTTGTCTTCATAGAATGGCCGATGGTATCCGCCTATCATCCCCGCCTCTGCATTCTGGAGGTAGGGTCGAGCAGGGATCGCACCCTCAGGTAGGTCCGACTCGGATTGAATATAACGGCGTTCAAGAAGCACCTTGATGCGCTCCTTTCGGGAGGCTTTCAGGGCTCGGCACCACTTCTCACGACTCCTATCCGGCTTGGGTTTCATTTCGAGTGTAGGGGCTCGTATTTTGCATGGGTTTCGATGCAGATCAGCAGGAAAAAAATGTCACGTGCACCCGGACCTCAGTGCCCGCCACCGCCGCGACTTTAAAAGACCATCTCATGCAGAAGCATAACGCACGAATCCATCACGCGGCAGCGAAACTTCAGTTTCTCGTGGGGGTTCAGTACCGCCAGTCGGCGAGCACTCTCACCTTCATCGGGAAGGTACCTTGGATGTTCCAGGTTTTAGTTCCGAGTTCCGAATGCTGGAAGGCAAATGTCTCATCATCCAGCCATGCCATGCTCCACTGGCCCTTGTGCGGTTCAGGGATCATCTCCGAATGATGCACCGTGAGATCTACCGGGTGTTCACCACGTTCGCCAAATTTGAGTTCGATCTGTCCGTCAGCAACATCGGCTCTCGCCCTCTTCTCTTTGTTGGGTGAGGTGCAAGTCTTGAGATTGGCAGAGTCCCATGTCCAATCGTCCTCCCTCCCGAAGTCGTCCAAACGGCGATCTGAACATGCGCTGATGTTCAGCACGATGAAAAGGGTTAGGAGATTGCGGGTTGTCATCTTGGCGCGTCACTCGATCAGCAGTTCCGGCTCGCTGTGCTGTTGTTGGTTATGACAGCAGGCGGTCGTATTCGGCGTGGGTTCCGATGAAGAACCAGATAATTGTTTCCCCATCCATGATGCCAACAGCACGATAGGCAGCCGTTACCCGAGCCGACCAGTATTCCCCTACCTTCTTGAATCTGACAGAGGGATGTGAGGGATCAGCGAGCCAAAGCTGATATTGCTTGCGAGCACGAGCCTAGATGGCCGCAGGTAGGCGATCATAGCCCTCCCAAAATGAGGCAACCACCCTACTTTGCATCGCTCGGGAAAGGGGATGAACGGCCTGCCCGATGTTCGGCAAGCGCCAGCTGAGCAATTTTGTTCAACCGACCACTGCGGACATCGCCCTCGATTTGACGATCCCATGTATCTGCCATTTTGCTCTCCAGTCTTTCGACAAGCATAAACATCTCATCTTCCGAAAGCCGCCCGATCGCGTCCTCAATCTCGGTTATCGTTTGCATGAGGGAAATCTAGCCTCAGGGGATTGCGAGATCAAGCGGGGCCTTTCTTGGCGGAAGGCGGCGTTCATACACTCAACAGGGCTCCCCCCGACGGCGTCAATCTCGCGGTGATCGTCAGCCGTGGTGGTGAAGGAGGGGGGGACTCTCTGTTCGGTTGCTCTGTCTCGTCTAGTTTAGCTCTTTCAGTGATGACTGTCACCGCAGCCCGCATCAATGCCCACCCCCC
>CAZCAL010000018.1:0-2533 GCA_964496625.1 uncultured Verrucomicrobiaceae bacterium
CATTGGGGCAGAATTATGCGAACACGTTTCGGGTCGAGGATGGAATGATCAAGGTCCACTACGATGACTACCCCGTCTTCGATCAGCAGTATGGGCACCTCTTCACAAATCTCGCCTACTCGCACTATATCCTGAGACTGGAGTATCGATTCACTGGCACCATGATGGCAGATGCGCCGAAGTATGTGAATCTGAATAGCGGTGTGATGATCCATGCTCAGTCGCCACAAAGTATGAGGATGGATCAGGGTTTTCCCAGCAGCCTGGAGATGCAATTTCTCGCAGACGAAGGCAAGGGTCCGCGCTCAACCGCAAACCTTTGCACGCCAGGGACTCATGTCGTGATTGATGGAAAACTGGTGACTCAGCACATCGTCAAGTCCACTGCACCAACATTTGCGCCGGAAGAATGGGTTCAGATGGAAGTGGAGGTTCACGGTAATGATGAAGTCATCCATCGCGTGAATGGAAAAGAAGTGCTGCGCTACCAGCACCCGCAGCTTGATCCGACAAATAACAACGCCCCTGCTACAGACCTCCTCGAAGCAGGCGGCAACCGGATGCTCAGCTTTGGCCACATCGCCCTGCAAGCGGAAGGACAGCCTGTGTGGTTCCGCAAGATCGAGCTAAAGTCGCTGGAGAAGTAGCGTCTCATCGAATTGCAAAGCTGAATGCTCCACCTCTCGTTTCGATTCTGTTGGGCCACCACAGCGCTCCATCACGGCAGTCTCCACCGTCAGTCCGGGGCCAAACGCCAGCGCACAGGTTAGCGCGCCGTCTGGGCCTCCGTCCTCCAGGAGCTTCTTCAACACGAAGAGGATCGTTGCGCTGCTCATGTTTCCAAATTCGCTGAGCACTTGACGTGAGCAGTCGAGTGCGGTGTGAGGTAGCTCCAAACTACTCTGCACCTTGTCCAAAATGGATCGTCCGCCAGGATGGACTGCCCACTCTTCTACGTCGGTCAATTCAAGGCCAGCGGGTTTGAGGGCCGTCTCCAATAAAGTGGCTACATTGGCCCCGATGATGTCTGGCACATAGCTGGAAAGGACAATGTTGAAGCCTTCATCGCCAATCTCCCAAGCCATGTCAGCCTCGCCGGAGGGCAGAAGGAATGACGTAAAGCGGTCCAGTCGAAAAGACGGACGTTCTGGTGCGGGGATCTTTGCGCTCACCAGCGCCGCGGCTGCCCCATCTGCGAAGAGGGAATTGGCAAGGATACTATCGGGTTGATCGTTGATCTGCATGTGCAGCGTGCACAGCTCCAGGCAAATGACGAGGACCACAGCCTTGGGATTGGCCTCGCAAAATTGGGCGGCCATGCGTAGCGCAGGAAAGGCAGCGTAACAGCCCATGAATCCCAGCGTGTAGCGCTCTACATTCTGGTTGAGACCGAGCTCACGGATGATGTGGTAGTCCGGTCCAGGGTTTGCGAATCCAGTGCAGGAAGCGAAGACGATGTGGGTGATGTCGGACTTTTTAAAGCCCGCTGCGTCCCCCAGCATCCTTCGTGCGACATTGATGGCTAGATCGTTGGCTGCGGTCGCATAGACTCGGTTCCGTGCAGCCGTGCTGGGCGGGATGAGCGCGCCGTCAGGGGCCGTTTTGAAGAGCGTAGCCTCACGGTCAGAGAAGAAATCGCCGCTGGCACTGTGGCGCTTGGTGATGCGAGAACGGTTATAGATGGCGTGAATGAGGCGTTTCGTTTTAGGGTCGCTAGCCCACTCCTTCAGACGATCCCGTGCAAAATCCTGGCTGTATGCAAAGTCGGGAACTCCGGTGGTGATGTGATGGATGTAAGCTGACATAGAGAAATGTGACCGGCGATGCCAAGCAGTGCTGCGGATAGAAAGAAATTCGTCTTCGCGGTCTGTAAAGGTGATGTGCAGATGGCAGGGTGAAAAGTTCCTATTCGATCAAAACGAAATGCCCGCGTCGGAAACCGTACCAAACATAACGTTCCTGTATTCCTCTCGCGCTAGCTGATTTCATTCCCCTCACGTCTGGACACTATCATCTTCCCGGTCATGAATGTTGGGAATGTGGCGTTATCGTCTCCAACAATCTTTTTTTATCGCCTTGGTCATGGGGGCCATCGTCTTTGCACTCTGGTGGGATGCTAGGCAGGGCACTCTGCCAGTTGTTCGCGAACATCCAACACACAAGCGCGGCGTCGCTGGATACGAGGTGATTGAAGGTGCTGTGCTCCATCCAGATGCAAACAATGATGGGGACAGCTTCAAGATGGCTCACGATGGGCAGATCCACGAGTTTCGGATCTACTTTGTCGATTGCCCAGAGAAGCGGTTGCATCAGTTCAACGGATCGCGGATTGACCAACAGGGGCGCTACTTCGGTGGATTGAGCCGACAAGATACGATTGAATTAGGCCTTGAAGGGAAGGCATTCACTGAGGAATTGCTGACGACACATCGCTTCACCATTCAGACACGTTGGCAAAAGGTCTTTGATAGCGGGCGCTACTACGCCTTCGTGTTCTTTGACGATGGTGAGGAGCTTTCCGAAAAACTGGTGC
>CAZCAL010000018.1:2543-21816 GCA_964496625.1 uncultured Verrucomicrobiaceae bacterium
GAAGGTGCGGCGTTACCGGATGGTCGCAAAGAGCGTGACTTCGCCAATCATCTGCGCAAGTTGGAGAGGGAGGCCAAGACCGCGCAGCGCGGAGGTTGGCGTGGTTAACGGTCTGGCGGAAAATGGAGCCCTTCTTGATTGACACCTTTCGACGGTTTTTCGTAAAACAGGAGCTATGCGAACTCGATGCCTTTTGATTGCCTGCCAGCTGGCAATGGCAATGCCAGCCTCCGCCCGAATCTGGACGGATGACCAGGGGCGCAAGGTCGATGCCGATTATGGAGGACGGAAGGGAGACGATGTCCTGCTGGTGATGAAATCGGGATTAAAGAAATCGTTCCCACTGGCCAAACTCTGTGCAGAAGACCAGGCATTCGTCACGGAGCAGGAAAAAATGGCAGGAGCAGCAGCCGCGGATGTGGACTATTTGAAGCTACCGCCGCCCGCCCCGCATACGCCCATCGAAAAGAGGCTGTGGCCGGTGGAGGTGATCGTCGGCACCGGTTCGGTGAACCCGTCGGAACTTCCACCAAAAGGTAGCAGCCACTTCTATCGGCTGGGGAGGTTTCAGTTTGAGACGGGGCCGGATCTAAGCGTGCCGGTAGTCAAAGAGATCGCGAGAACCTTTGTGGCAGTGGAGGAATTGATCGAACGGTTGCCGTGGGATCTAAGACCCACGCCGGCCAACGGGGAATACTTCGTTGCTAAACTGTATCAGAACCTGCCGGAGTATGCTGCCGTGGCACCAGCGAACTCTGGCGGCTTCTACAGCTTAACGGAAAAGGTGTTTCATGTGCCCTATGCAGCGCTCGGCATTACGCATGATTCAAAGAAGGGCTGGGTAAAATCTAAGGAGTTCGATTCAGACACGCTGATCCATGAACTGACCCACATGATGATGGATCGCATCGTGCCCTACGTGCCCATTTGGGTGGCAGAGGGCAGCGCTGAGTATGTGGAGGCCATTCCGTTTTCGAACACGGGTGTCATGCGCCCAGGAGATCTGCCAAAGGCTCTTCCGGGCTACATCGCCGAGATGACGAAATCGAATCCCCGCATCGCCTTGTCATCACAGCCAGTGGCCCGTGCGGCGACGATGGTGAAAGTGTTGCACATGAGCCATGAGGCTTGGCACTCCTTTATTGAAAATGCCCCGCCCCCGCCGGAGGCACCTCCCGGCTTTCGGATCATTGGCAATCCAGAGATCGGGGCTCGTCAGCGTGATCTTTACCTTCACGCTTGCCTGCTTTTCTACTACTTCCTCCATCTGGACAATCCGCGTCAACGCGGCGAGCCGATGCTCTCCTTCTTCGACGCTGTGAGTGACAATGTCCCCAAGTGGCATCTCTGGCGGACTGCTTATGACCGCTACCGTTCTGAGGTTGTTGATTATCAGAAGGCGTGGGAAGAGTTCAAGACGCAGCCAGGCGTCGAAGATTTGGGCGGTGGCCGCATCCGCTATCCGAAGACGCTCCAGCCACCCGCTTCTCCCAAAGAGCCGCCGACACCCTTCGATCTCGAAAAGGTGTCGGATGAGGATCCAGGTCTAGTCCTCATCGATCGCCTGATTCAGGGGCGTAGCGATGAGGAGCTAGCAGCCGCGTTTCGCGAAGGCTTCGCGCGGATTGGCATTAAGCTTTAGGAGCCTTCAAAGCAAGCTGCCGCCTGCTTCCAATTCACCACGTTCCACCATGCGGCGATGTAGTCTGGACGCTTGTTTTGGTAATGCAGGTAGTAGGCGTGCTCCCAGACATCTAGACCCAGCACAGGGGTGCCGAGATCGCTATCGGCCACAATGCCTTTCATGAGTGGGTTGTCTTGATTGGGTGTGGAAACCACGGCCAGTTTGCCGTCGGCTTTCTTGATCAGCCAAGCCCAGCCAGAGCCGAAACGCTTGCCTGCGGCTTCGCCGAAGGCCTTCTTCATGTCGTCGAGGCTGCCGAAGCTAGTCTGGATGGCTTCTGCAAGTTTGCCGTCAGGGGCTGTAGGTCCACTGCCTGCAGGTGCCATCCACTGCCAAAACCAGGAATGGTTGACGTGACCGCCGCCATTGTTGCGGATCGCTGTCTGCTGATCAGCAGGCAATGCGTTGATGTCTGCGATGAGTTCAGCCACGTTGCTGGTCTGAAGATTCGCTGCTTTGAGGGCATCACTCAATTTGGCGACGTATCCTGCATGGTGTTTCCCGTAGTGGATCGTCATCGTCAAGGTGTCGATGTGCGGTTCCAGTGCAGCAGGTTCGTAGGGCAGGGCGGCCTGCTCTAGGCCGACGGCGAAGGAGGCACGCGACGTCGAGGGAACAAGGATCGAGCCGGCAACGGTGGCTCCTGCGGTGGTGATAAAGGAACGTCTATTCATGGGATTGGTATGGGTTGAGTGTGGGTCAGCAGGTTAATGTTACGTTCAAGCCTTCGAATTGTGAACGCTTTTTCTTTGCCAAACCCCTCTGCCAAGAAAATGGTGCGGGCTGCCCATGTCACCGCTCTTCATCCCATCCGATTACTTCCGCGAACTGCGGAAGGAGGAGATCTTCCCTGATCCAACTCGCCCTCTGGAAGTGGAGTTGGGCAGTGGCGACGGCACTTTTCTGGTCGAGATGGCGCGCGAATTTCCAGATCGCGATTTCTTGGGCATCGAACGCATGTTGGGTCGGGTGGAAAAGACCGTTCGGAAAATCAAACGAACCGGGGTGAAGAATGCCCGTATTCTGCGCCTGGAAAGCGCCTACAGCACTGCGTGGCTCTTGCCGACGAACTCCGTCAGTCGGTTGCACTTGTTGTGCCCAGATCCATGGCCGAAGAAGCGTCATCACAAAAATCGCCTCGTAAATAGCGATGAGTTTATCGGAGGGTTAGAGCGTATTCTGGAGCCCAACGGTGAGTTTTTGTTGAAGACAGACCATGAAGAGTATTTCGAAAATGCTGTCAGCCGAATGGCCCTGCAGCGAGGCTTTGCCCGGTTGCCCTGGGAGGAGGATGCGTTCTACTACCCGCAGACGGACTTTGAGGCACACTGGCTATCAAAGGGCTTGAAGATTAATCGCGCGCGTTGGCAGTCGCTCCGTCGCCATCTTGATCTCAAGGCCGCATGAGCCCGCGACGACTGGATCAACTCCTCTCATCTCTGGGCTATTGCAGCCGCAGAGAGGTGCGCGATTTCGTTGCCGAGCGGCGCATCCGCATTGGTGAGGTTCTGGCAACGCGTGCGGATCTGCGCGTCGATCCTGCGATGGTCACGGTGGACAATGAGGCGCTGGAAGCCCCCGAGGGTTTGCTGGCGATGCTGCACAAACCACTAGGCTATGTGTGCACCCGCGCTGATGGCGAAGGGCCGACAATCTATGAGTTATTGCCAACGCGGTGGCTGAACCGCAATCCCAGCGTTACGAGTGTGGGTCGCCTGGATAAAGACACCAGCGGGCTCTTACTGATCACGGATCAGGGAGATCTCGTGCACCGCTATACCTCGCCAAAGTCGGACTGTGAAAAGGTCTATGAGGCGACGGTGGATCACGATTTGAACCCAGCCTTGATCGAGGTCTTTGCGAGAGGACAAGTGATGCTGCGGGGCGAAGAAAAGCCCTGTTTGCCAGCGAAGCTTGAGATTGTGACGCCGCGCAGCGCGCGACTGACACTCACGGAGGGTCGGTATCATCAAGTGCGGCGGATGTTTGCCAGCCAAGGTTGGCATGTAGAGAAGCTGCACCGCACGCACTTTGGTGAGTATGACCTCGGTGATTTGGAGGAAGGGAAGTTCACTCCGTTGCGCTGCATCGGGACTACCCTCGCAGGGCGGCCTTGAGGGCATCTAGTTCCTCTTGGACGCGGGTGGGATCGATCACGGTTTGGGCGATCTCTTCCCTCACAGATTCCCTGAAGCGTTTGCGCAACCGATGGATGGCCACCTTGACGGCTTCCTGGCTGATACTGAGTTCCTTGGCCGCTTGCGCTTGGGGAATGTCAGTCGCTTCTCCGCTTAGCCAAGGGCGTAATACGGCAAATTGATTTCCACGGCCGTCTGCATCCATCGTTGATTGCAGCCGAGAAAGGGCTCGAGCCAGCACAGTGAGCGCCCATTCGCGATCAAAGACCGCATCTGGAGCCTCGGTCGTCTGATCGGCGATCTGGAATCCTGCGCCGGTGCCTTCAGTCTTATTCGTGATGGCGATGTTTGCGATACCTCCGCCCCGTTTTGCGGCGTGGTCGTGGGCGCGTTGGTCTGCGGCAAACCGCTTTAGGGCCGCCAATAAGTAACTGCGGAACTTGCCCCGCAAAGGGTCAGCCCCATTGATCGCCCCGCCTTGGAGCAATCGGGCGAAGAAGTCGTGTGCCAGCTCTCGCGCTGCGTCTTCTTCGCGTCCGTCGCGTCGGAGAAACGCTACGACGGGCGCGTAGTAGGCTGCGCAGAGTTCGCTCAAGGCTGCCCGACCCAAAGAGTCATCGGCCTGCGAGCGGGAGACGAGCGTCCAGCGCGTATCATGGAAGCTACTGCTCATGGTTTGACCACGCCACCTCCGAGCGGCCAGTACGAAAACTGCATTTTGCCGACGATCTTGTCCCACGGCATGAAGAACTCCTCAGGAGCCCCGCCGCGCTTTAGCTGGAGGCCATTATCCAGAGTCTTCACCACCCGCGCCAGCCATTGTTTGCCACTCTCGTGAAGGAAGACGATGAGATCCCCTTCTGAAAATCCGGTATCGAGGCGGGAGGCAAACCAGCGGCTGCCTTTGATGACACCCGGTTCGCTGCCCACGGGCACGGTGTAGGCGGCGAAAACAAAGGCCTTGATAAAGAACGCCAAAACAAGCGCTGGCAGGACTGATTCGCTGGCTCTTTGAAAAAGGTTCGCCTTCACAATGGCTTTCCCAGGCGGATTGCGGCGCATCCATAGCAGCGTCGAGATCACACTCGCGATGACGGCGGTGAGGGCCAGTGCCACTGCCGCCCAGGGATAAGATTCCTGATGACGTGGGAGCTGGTAAAAGCCGACGATGCCCGCTGCCATGACCGCGAGCGACCACCAGAACAGCTGCTTCCCAAAGTGGGCATTTACATCATACCAATACTCATCGGATTTGAGTGTGGATGGGAGGCGCACGCCATAGAGTGGGTTCCTCGGGATGAGCCGCAGCCATAGTGGTTGAGAGAGAACGCAAAACAAAATCCCTCCCGCACCGACGAGGGTTGGGATGAGGTGAATCTTTGTCATTGATCCGCCGATAAGGAGGCTGCCACCGAAAATCATGAGGGCTGCAAGGCAGTCAAGGAACAGGCCTGGAATGAGCCAGAAGACCCGTAACGAGACCGGTTCGGCACTGGCTGTCTGACGGCGAGCCCACCAAATCATGAGAATCATGAAGGCTGTCAGCGGGATCCACAGCACACCCAGTACAGACGTGTACGGCAGCAGCGAATGCAGTGCCTGCGTGACTGCGGGCATGTCTTGGAGATTCCGCACCACTTCCGTAGCATCCACGCTGCCACCCATTCCCCGGTGTGCAATGACAGTTCCCCCAATGGCATGCCACCCCCAGGCTACGCCCCCAATGGCATGCCAACCCAATGCCATCCCTCCGCCCGCAGCGAACCCGCCGAGGCACATTCCACCGATCGCCAGGAAGAGACCAATTGCTAGGCCGCCCAATGTGATCAGCCCGATGCCGCAGCCACCAAAGGCGAACCCGCCGATCGCCAGTCCGCCGCAGGCAAAAGCACCACGGGCGATGCCGCCAAAGGCAAATACACCTTTGGCCTTATCTCCGATGGCAAGGATGCCGCAGGCCTCCCGCCTCCTGCCTGTGACTGGATCAGGACCTTGCACCACGTGGACCAGAGGTAATCCCCACAAGGTGCGTTTGGATTTGTATTCGAAAGGTTGGTCCCAGCGCAACGGGAGGCGACCCCCGCGGGGTGTTTGGGACACACCTTCAATCTGAGTCTTGAACTCACCCACACTCTGTTGGCGGCGACCTCGTTCCTTTTCAAGCGCACGAAATACGACCTCGTCCATGCCCCCATTGACGGCGGATTTCTCCGAGGGAGCAGCAAATCGACCCAGGGGTAGTTCGCCCGTTAGCATCTCATAAAACACCACGCCTAAACTGTAAATGTCTGCACGATGATCGACGGATGAGGGTTGCTCGATCTGCTCCGGTGCCATGTAAGGAGCGGTGCCAAGTCTTGCACCACTCTGGGTTAGCAAAATGGCATCACCGCTCTCTTCGCCGATGATTTTTGCGATGCCGAAATCTGCGATTTTGACCCGCCCTTTCGAGTCCAGCAAGATGTTCTCCGGCTTAATGTCGCGATGCAAAACGCCCCGGCTGTGGGCAAACTGGAGCGCGTCACAAATCGCCGGGATGATCGTCAGAGCTTGCTCTGGTGTGAATCGCCCGATGCGCATCGCTTGCCGCAGGTTTACCCCATCGACGAATTCCATGATGAGGAATCCAAAACCGCCGCTTTCGCCAAAGTCATGCACGGTGACGATGTTCGGATGGCTGAGGCGCGCCAGCACCCTGCCTTCGCGGGTAAAACGCTCCGTGAACCCAGGTTTGGCAGCCAGAGATTTGGGCAGGATCTTCAGCGCGATGATCCGATCCAGCTTTGGCTGTCTGGCGCGATAGACAACGCTCATGCCTCCGTGCCCGATCAGATCAAGGATCTCCAGATCTGGAAAAGCCTTCGCGATTTGCTCTTGAGAGGGCCAGTCGTGCGGGGCCAGTGGCTGCGTGTCTGCATCCGTAGGCAGCGCAGCAATATCCATCAAGGACTCAGGATTCAGTCCATGCAGCGGATCATCGGGTGGTGTGGAAGGTGGAATATTCATGACACCAGCTACCTGGGGAAGATGGAACGCAAGGTTACACGAAAGATTGGCAAGGTGTAGTTTGTTGCCTCGATAAAAGTCTCGACACAAGGGCCACTTTCCTTCTAGTCTATCCTTGTCCCACCTTGAGTCTTGAGGGGAGGGGTGGTTTTTTTTCGCGCGTCACCGCAAGGGTGCAATGTCGGGTTGAAGTGAAGACCTGAGATTTTTTTGACCCTGCCATCCCATGAAATTTAGCCTCCGAATGCGCCTTCTACTCACCGCGATCAGCCTTTTTGCGTCATCCGGGCTCCATGGGAAATCGACTCCACAGCCAACCGCAGAGTCGAAGTCAACCATCCCGTTTGCTCAGCTTGGGATCAAGGCGCAAGAGCAATACACGGGTGACGGTATCTCCATTACGCCAACGCGAACGGGTGCCCACCTGCGTGCAGTGATGCAGGATTTGGAAGGCGAGGCGACGACGGAGGGCCTGTGGTTAAGGTCTGCCACGGATGATGAGGTGGCGGCTGGGAAAGGGGTGCGCTTTCGGGTGCGGGCGGAGGAGATGGGCCGGGGAGATGACCTGAGCCCTCTGATGGAGCGGGGCGTGGTCCGTGCTGATTCGCAGGGCACCGCATTCGTGCGGCCGGGCGTCGTGGAGGAATACAGCGTCAGTACCGATGGCGTGCGGCAGGACTTTGTGGTGGCTGAGCGTCCCGCAGGCAGAGGAAAATTGACGGTGAGCCTGGGCGTTACCGGCGCACGGGCGGAGGTTGCGAGTTTTGGAGTGAGACTGGTGCTGTTGGGGAACGGGCGCGAGATCGCCTACAGCAGACTGCGAGTCACAGATGCATTCGGGCGGGAACTGCACGCAGGGATGGAGGTGGAGGCTCCCGGTCACATAACGGTGCGTGTGGAAGATGGCAGAGCGGTGTATCCAGTGCGCATTGATCCCACCTTTAGCGATGCAGATTGGGTCAGTCTCAATCCAGGAATCCCGGGAGCCAACAATTCGATTACCGCCATGGTCGCCGACGGGGCGGGCAATGTCTATGTGGGTGGCAACTTCACCTTCATCGGCACTGTGGAGGTCAACCACATCGCAAAATGGGATGGCAGCACTTGGTCCTCCCTAGGCTCGGGCGTGGCGGTAAGTAACAGCGTCAGAGCGCTGGCGGTGAGTGGCAGCGATTTGTACGTTGGTGGGAAATTTGGCTATGTGGGAGGGATTGAGGCCAATAATGTCGCGAAGTGGGATGGTGTGGCTTGGTCTGCCTTCGGTGCTGGCTTGGGCGAAGTATCTGCGCTGGCAGTGATGGGTAGCGATCTCTATGTGGGGGCGGACTTTGCCACTGCGGGGGGGGGAATGGCCAATCAACACATCGCGAAATGGAATGGTAGCAGTTGGTCGGCCCTCGGCTCAGGAATGAATAATTCCGTCAATGCGTTGGCGGTGAGCGGCACAGACCTTTACGCTGGGGGAGCTTTTACCACAGCGGGCGGGGTAGCGGACACCAAATATTTGGCGAAGTGGGACGGCGCCGATTGGTCCGCCCTCGGCTCAGGGATGGACAACATCGTCAACGCTTTGGTGATCCGTGGCAGCGATCTATATGCTGGGGGGATCTTCTCCAAGGCTGGGGGGATCGATGCTAACAGGATCGCCAAATGGGACGGCATCAGCTGGGCCGCCCTCGGCTCAGGAATGAACAACTCCGTCGATGCACTGGCGGTGAGCGGTAGTGATCTCTACGCTGGTGGATACTTCGCTACGGCGGGTGGGGTCGCGGCCAGCCGCATCGCGAAGTGGGATGGCACCAGCTGGTCGTCTCTCGGCTCGGGCCTGTCTGGTGGGAATGGTTTCCTCAGGGTCTCTGCGTTGGCGGTGAGCGGAAGCGAGCTTTTCGTGGGAGGATAATTCAGCTCCGCAGGTGGAATCGCCGCCAATCATATTGCAAAATGGGACGGCAGCGCATGGGCGGCCTTTGGCCCGTCCATGGGTATGAATGGCAATGTCTATGCCCTGGCAGTGGGCGACACAGAACTTTTCGTGGGCGGGAACTTTACCGTTGCGGGCGGCGCACCTGCCAACCGTATCGCAAAATGGGATGGTAGCACGTGGTCCGCCCTCGGCTCGGGCCTAGATGGTTACGTTTCTGCCCTGGCAGTGGCAGGCACAGACCTGTACGCCGGGGGATCGTTTACGATGGCGGGCGGGGTCACGGCCAATCGCATTGCAAAATGGGACGGCACCAGTTGGTCGGCCCTCGGGTCTGGGATGAACAACATTGTCAAAGCGGTGGTGGTGAGCGACGGCACTGTTTACGCCGGGGGAATGTTCACGCTGGCAGGCGGGGTTACCGCCAATGGCATCGCGAAATGGGATGGCAGTGCATGGTCTGCCTTCGGGTCGGGTATGATTGGGGGTTTTGGCGTCGTCGTGAACGCCCTGGCGGTGAGCGGCGGTGATCTCTATGCCGGAGGGGCCCGTTTCCAGGCGGGCAGATCAGTGGCGAAATGGAACGGTACCAGTTGGTCAGCTCTCGGTTCGGGAATATTTGGTGGGGTGGTCACTGCGCTGGCGGTGAGCGGCAGCGATCTCTACGTCGGCGGGTTGTTTGGTTCCCCAGACGGCACCACCGATTCGGCGAATCTTGCGAAGTGGGACGGCAGCGCATGGTCCTCCCTTAGCACGGGCAGCATGAGCGGCTCTGTTTCAGCGCTGGCGGTGAGCAGGGGGGGCCTCTACGTGGGAGGAACCTTTAGCATGATCGGTGGCATTGATGCCAGAAATATCGCAAGATGGGACGGCACTAGATGGTCTGCGGTTGGCTCGGGGGCGAATACGACTGTGGCTGCACTGGCTGCAGATCATCGTGGCCAACTTTTTGTTGGTGGGTTTTTCGGTCTGGCAGGCTCGATGGCCTCCCCCTTTGTCGCCAAAGTGGTGTTCCCTTACGCCTCGTTTCAGATCGGTGACACGGTCAATTTGACGCTAGATTTTCTGAAGCTGGAGGCTGGGGAGACGATTCGCATCCTGGGATTACCTCCCGGCTTGACGTTCACTGCTGGCAACCCACCGACCATCACCGGCACCGCGCTGGGTCCCACACCGATCAGTGGGATGAAGATTCAAGTGCTGGACGGCAAGCAAGTGGTGCGCTCCATCGCCTATGACCTCGCGGTGGCTCCCTACCCTTTTGCCGGTAGTTACGAGGTGCTCCTCGAAGAGAGCGGCCTGCCTACAGGCAAACTCAAAGTGACTGTCAGCAGCCCCAGTATCCGCGTGCCAAACCCAGTTTATACCGCCAACTTGGAACGCGTGGGTGAGCCCCCTCGTAGCGCCAAAGGCAGTTTTGCGGCGGGTGGCGGCTCCACGCAGATTTTGCCCATCATCTTCAATGAATTTAAAGGATACCCCACGATCCGTTTTGACCTTTCCGCTTCCGCGAGCGGCGACCTAGTTTCAGGAGTCACGGTGCCTGCTTCGGCCACCAGCGCCCGCGGCCTGCGTCTTGCCACACCGGTGCAGACTCCCGGTGGAAATCCCAGACTGACACTGACCTTACCTCCTGCCTCTCCGGGAGATCGCATCACGACACCGGGTGGCGTTGGATACGCCAAAGGATCCGTCAGTTCGAAGGCACTCGTCTCTCTCTCGGGCCAGCTTGGGGATGCCCAGACTTTCACTGCAAGGCTCAATCTGTCACGGACGAATCAAGCCGTTGTTTGGCTCACGCCTTACAAAGATAAATCCTCATTCGTCGGCGGCATCATCGACATGGGCGACCTCGGTGTCGCCACTCGCAGCGCCTCCTCTGATCGAGCCACGGAAGGTCTCCAGTGGAAGCGACAACCAGACGCCACTGCCACCTCCTACTCCGATGGTTTTGGACCATTGACTCTCGGTGCCACTCCCAGCCGTTGGGTCAACGTCGCGAAGGCCAGCACGCTTGCTGATACGCTCGGCTTAGTGGATCGCGCACTTGATGTCTCGTTCATCGCGCCTACGGCTGACATCATGCCCGCTCGATTGAGCCTGCGGGACAACTTCACATTGTTGCGTATTCTCCCGAACGATGCCGTACCCTTCACCGCCTCGGCGATCGGCAGCACTGGTACTTTTACGGGCAATCTCATACTGCCCACTCCAGGTGCGCGATCTGCCATCAACGGCGTGCTACTCCAGGACGATTTGTTTGGCACGCTCCTCGGCCAAGGACTCGTCAAGATTCCCATCGCCGGAGGTGTTCGCGGTTCCTTCCAGACCGCAGGCATCGAACTCCAGAGGGCGAGCTCCGGCATCGGCGACCGCAAGATCATCGGCGAAGTGATCAATGACGACATCAGCCGCTACCTCCTCGCCCCAGGAGAGACGTTAAAAGTTGTCGGCTTACCCGCCGGACTCACCTTCACGGCTGGTCCACCCCCAAACATCAGCGGCACCATCAGGGGCATCGTTAGCAGTCAGGGCATTACGATCCAGGTGCTCACAGGCCGCACCATCGTGCGCACCTATGCCTACGACCTCGACACGATTCCGTACCGCTTTGCCGCCAGTTACGAAGTGCTTCTTGAGGACGCAGGATGGCCAGTAGGCAAGCTCAGATTCGATGGCACCGGCCCGACCGCCAGTTCTCCCAACGCCGCCTTCACTGCCACCTTGGAGCGACTCGGGGAACTGCGTCGCAGCACCAAGGGCACCTTCACTGACAGTGGCGTGGCCCAGCAGTCCGTCCAAGTCGTTTTCCCCGCCTACAAGACCTATCCAGCCGTCGCCTACGACATCGTGTTCAGCAGTACTGCCAGTATCGTCGGCGGATGCAGTACAGTGCCTGCGTCTAGCGTCACTGGGCGTGGTTTCCGTATGGCCAAGACGGCGCGCATTCCGGTTGGGAATCCCTTGCTGACCATGAGCTTTCCGCCCACGTCCAGCAATTACTATACCGGCCCTGGCGGGATTGGTTGGGCCAAAGGCAGGGTCACCACCAAGGGGCTGGCACTGATTTCGGGCATGCTCGGTGATGGCAAGGACTTCACAGCCTCGCTCAGCCTTTCAGCCACCAATCAAGCCATCGTCTGGCTCACTCCCTACAAAATGAAGGCCTCCTATTTCGGCGGCATCATCGACCTCGGTGACCTTGGCGCTGCTGATCGCGGAGCCGACGCCGTTTTCGCTACGACGGGGCTGAAGTGGTGGCGTCTCCCCGACACCACCGAGGTCTCGTATCCCGCTGGCTTCATAACACAATTCTTCACAGCGAAGGCCAGTCGCTGGTTCCAACCCAGCAATGCGGAAGCGCTCGCTCAATCGCTAGGGCTGGATTTTCGGGCGTTCACCGCGACCTACACCACCCCGTCCCATGAGGTCTTGCCTGACCGCCTCAGCCAGCAAGATCACCTCAGCCTGCGCGACAACTACACCTGGCTGCATATCACTCCAGTCAGCGTCACTCCCTTCACCGGAAGAGCCTTCAGCACCAATGGCACCTTTGTTGGGAACCTCACGTTGCCAGCTCCCGCTGCGAAGTCTGCCGTGCTGGGCGTCTTCCTCCAGGATCAGAGCTTCGGCAAAGTCATCGGCCAAGGCCTAGTGAAGGTGCCCATCACCGGAACGGTCAAAGGTGCGTTCCGGACCATTGGGGTGACGCTGGGGAATTGAAAAGAAGGGAGGTGACGAAATCGTCGTCTAGCTGCGGGTAGGCGGCGTTGCAGTCGGTCACTCCGATTGCGATTCGCAGCAGATCTTGCGGGATGGGTCCGCCCGACCGCGCGACCTCTTGGCAGCGAGCGAGAAGGTCTATGGCGCGCTTTGTCCAGACGCTCCAGTGTCCGACGATGCGTCGTTCGACTTGGCAACCATTGACGATGAAGCGATGGGGTGTGAGGAGATTAAAGACACCAGTGGGCTCTTACTGATCACGGATCAGGGAGATCTCATGCACCGTTTTACCTCGCTAAAATCAGATTGTGAAAAAGTTTATGAGGCGACAGTGGATCACGATTTGGACCCAGCCTTGATAGAGGTTTTTGCGAGAGGACAGGTGATGCTGCGTGGCGAAGAAGAGGCCTGTTTGCTGGCGAAGCTAGAGATTGTGACCCCACGCAGCGCGCGACTGACACGCACGGAGGGGCGGTATCATCAAGTGCGGCGGAAGTTTGCCAGCCAGGGTTGCCATGTAGAGACGCTGCACCGCATGCACTTTGGTGATTTGGAGGAAGGGAAGTTCACTCCATTGCGCTGCATCGGGAGTGCCCTCGCGCCAGCACAGTGAGCGCCGTATTCCGATCAAAAACCGCATCGGGCGGCACAGAAGTTTACATCCAAATGGCCAGCAGAGTAGCTGAACTGAGCGTTGTCTTTGGAGTGGTCAATGCAGTTGGCGGGTGCTGGATCTCGGTCGTGGAGTCTTGATTGCGGGACACCGGTTTTGGACGCGACGCTGCTGGAAAATGAGTTTCGTGGTGGTAGATAGTTCGAGTCGTAGCGATAGGGCGTGTGAGAGTCACAGACGAAGCCATGCATGAGATGAAACATTCCACCACCCACCACATCGCGCTGCTGCGTGGTATCAACGTCGGAGGTAAGAACCTGATCCCCATGGACGAATTGCGAGAGCTTTGCCAAACACTGGGCTGGTCCAATCTGCAGACCTATATCCAGAGCGGCAACATCGTCTTTACGGCCGGAGGGACAGGCGACGAATTGGAAGCGGCGCTGGAAGGTGCCATTCAGGAGCGTTTCAATCTCGCTGTCCCCGTCATCGTTCGCAGTTCGATGCAGTGGCAAAAGTTGGCCAAGACTTCCGCCTTCCCCGAAGCAATTGCAAAGGAACCGCAGCTCGTACTGTTGGCTCTGTCAAAACAGAAACCTTCGGCGGCTGCGGCCGCAGCCTTGCAGGAACGGGCCAAAGACGGGGAGCGGCTCCATCAGGAAGGCGATGCGCTGTGGATCCACTTCCCGAATGGCAGCGGGCGGTCAAAGCTCACTCCGGCTCTTCTTGATCGTCACTTCGGATCGCCAGTGACAACCCGCACCTTCCGAACCGTGCAGAAGCTGGCGGAAATGAGCTTAGCGGGCGGTGAAAGCAGTGACGAAATCGTCGTCGTTTAGCTGCGGGTAGGCGGCGTAAACTCGGCTGATCTCTTCAGCTTGACCGGGGCTGAGGTGTTCTCCTGGATCGAGGCACCAGATGCCTTTCAGCAGGCCTTGGCGACGCAGTACTTCGTGGAGGCCAGCGATGCAGCCAGTGAATCCGTGGGCGGCGTCAAAAAAGGCGGCGTTGCAGTCGGTCACTTCGATGGCGGTGCGCAGCAGATCTTGCGGGATGGGTCCGCCTGACCTAGCGACCTCTTGGCAACGCGCGAGAAGCTCCACGGCGCGCTTTGTCCAGACGCTCCAGTGTCCGAGGAGTCCTCCGACGATGCGTCGTTCGATTTGGCAACCATTGACGATGAAGCGATGGGGCGTGAGGAGATCCAGAACGATGTTGTCGTCATTGCCGGTGTAGAGCGCAATGTCTTCGCGCCCAGATTCTGCAATGGCGCGAATGACGTCGATGGTTTGATAGCGGTTGAACGGGGCGATCTTGATGGCAACGACGTTTGGGATCTCAGCAAAGCGCTGCCAGAAGCGATGAGAGAGCACGCGGCCTCCGACCGCTGGTTGCAGATAAAATCCAATGATGGGAATGACCTGGGCGACGGCCTTGCAGTGCAGGATCAGCAAGTCATCGTTGTCCAATCGCATGGCGGCGAGACTGAGCAAGCCTGCGTGATATCCGAGTGCGGCGAGCTTTTCAGCCTCGGCGACGGCTTGATCTGTGGGGCCACAGATTCCGCCGATGCGGATGTGATTGCGACCATGCCGTGCGTCTGCGGCCTTCAATTCTTCGGCGGCAATTTGGAGGACTGGCTCGAAGAGACCAATCTCTGGATCACGGATTGCAAACTGCGTGGTGTGCACGGCGATGGCGACTCCGCCTGCCCCTGCGGCGGTGTAGTACCGCAGCAAGTGCCGCTGGCGCTCTTCATCGAGCCTGCGGTTCGCGTCCAGAGCGAGCGGGCAGGCTGGAATAACGACGCCTCTTTGTAGTGCCGCCTGCCAGGTTTCCAGGGTCTCCTCAGAAGCGTCCATCGCGAGACTCAAAGTGGGTGGGTTTGTTCAGTGCCTCGCCGCCACCTGCGATCCAATCAGCGATCCATTCGATCAAGGTAGCCTCCTCGATGTGAGGAACGCCAAGCTGCTGAAAACAGCGTGTTGCATCGCTGAGCAACGCATCGGGTTCTTCGTTGCCAATGAGATGCACAGGCTTACCAAACAATGATCCAAAGGCTTCAGCGACCTCTCGGACGCGCAGGCACTGGCGGCCAGTGAGGTTCACCTTCCATGCGGGAGATTGGGCCTTTTCTAGGGTGAGGAGTGAGAGCGCGTTGGCATCGCCTTGCCAGAGGGTGTTGAAGTACCCCATGCTCACATCGACATTTTCGCCTTTGAAGACTTTGTGGGCGATATCGACCATGACTCCGTAGCGGAGGTCGCAGGCATAGTTCAGCCGAATGAGGGAGATCGGTGTTTGGCGAGTGATAGCAGCGTATTCAAAGACGCGTTCCCGGCCGAGACAACTCATTGCGTATTCGCCGACGGGCTTGGGGCTGTCTGCCTCCGTTGACCCTGCGCTGATGGCGGGCACCAGCCCATAGATGTTGCCTGTGGAAAATGCGGCGATGCGCGAGTCCGGATACCGTTCCGCGACGCGGGAGGGCAGCAGCACGTTCATCGCCCAGGTGAGTGGCTCCTGCCCCGTGGCACCAAATTTCATGCCGGCCATGAAGACGACATTGGCAGCGTCTGGTAGCGCTGCGATGGCAGTTGGGTCCAGCAAATCGCTGGCGATGGTTTCGATTCCATGCTGCTCCAGGTCCATCTGGATTTGCGGATCGCTAAAGCGCGATACGCCGATGATGCGCCTTGCGATGCCCGCCTCATCAGTAGCTCGGCGCGCCATTCGCGCCATGCTGGGGCCCATCTTACCGGCGACGCCGAGGAAGACGATGTCTCCTTCCAGGCGTCGCATCATTTCCACGACCGCCCCGCTCGGGCGGCTAAGCCGTTCTTCCAGATCGGTTCTGTCTGAAGGGGAGTGCATCGCGGTTCCCCTTCAGCACATCACAAAATCGGCTGCGGGTCAATACTCCAGTCGCTTCAGGTTGCCGAGTCGATAGGCACCATTGAGAAGGCTGAAATTATCCCGTTCTGCTGCGGCTGCATCGAGGTGAAGGAGATGGGGGAAGTCATCCAGCTCGATGATATGGATGCCATCCTTCGGCGACTTGAAAGCGGCGTCTAGGTCTTTGAGGTCGTTGATAGCAACGCCGTTGATCTTGTTCACCACCACGCCGCCCATGCGTTCGTAACCCTGCGCGCTCGGAGTTGGAAGGACGAGGCTGAGGAAGACCAGCTTGCGACGGCCTGCCTTCTCATAATCGTCGGGGTGATCTGCAATCCTTGCGAGGCGCAGCACCGCGCCGCCGCGCTGGTCATCTCCAAACGCGTCGAGATAGGGACGGGAGAGTTCTTGAAAGAGCAGGCCGCCCATGACGACGTAGTTCGGGCCGCGATCAAACTGGTAGGGCGTCACCAAAAATTCGCCAGGTTCCTTGCGCATGAGTTTGCCTTCGAGGTCCACTTCTTTGCCATCGCGCAGCATCTTCAGTTTCAGGGTATCGCCGACGAAAGCTCTGCCTCGCACAATGTGGCTGATGCTCAGTGCTCCATACTGTGGGTCTTTGTAATCGCCGCGTGCGTCGATCTTAAAGCCATTCATTGCCAGCATGATGTCGCCCTTTTTCACTCCCATTTTGTCAGCCGTCCCACCTTTGGTGACGCCGCTGACGTACATGCCTGGGGTGTCTTCCTTCATGCCAAGGAACTCGCGGAACTGATCGTCCATGGTGGTCTGGAACTCGACCCCGAGGTTGGGAAAGCCATCGTACTTGCCGTCAGCGGTATCCTTCAAGAAGTGCTCAATGAGTGCCGCAGGCAGGATGGTGACGACTTGGTCCTTGGAGTTGTAGCGCAGAACAAGGCCGGCCAGCTTGCCATTCTTCACCACGGGAAGGGTGAAGCTGTTTGCCTCACTGCGAAGGATTCCATTCGCCTCATAGACGAGGAAGGAGGCACCCTCGACCACATAGCCTTGCGTCATCACTTTGCTGACGCGGAGGGGGCTGACGATGAGATCCCCAACACGACCTGTCTGCCAGATGTAGAGGGTATCGCCGATTCGTGTGCTGGTGTCCAGCTGGAGAGCTCTGCGGTCCTTGAAGAAAATTTCTTCCTTGGCTGGGGAGTCTGGAGCCAGCAAGGCGACGTTGGCCTCGTAATCGACTGCAACCACCTTGGCAGGCATCTTCTGGCCGCTCTCAGGCAGTTCCAGTTCGATGTAATTCGCATCCGCAACGATCTGCGCAGTGACGAGCACGCGATGCCCTTCCAATACGACCCCGAGACCGCGCCGGTCGGAGGAAGACTCCTTCTGCCACGGAAGGTGCAGGTTGTAACCCTGCGTGGTGACGTTGACCTTGAACAAGGATTGGGAAGTGATGATCGGTGTGCGCTCTAGCCCTGGGGGCGGCGTCGGCACCAGCGCGCCTCGTGGAAGAACGGGAGGCTGATTTTGATCGGACGGTGCCAAATCCTTTGGACTCGGCGGTGCAACAATGGCCCTTTGTTGAGCGGTCGCAGTGATCGTGAAGGCAGTGAGCAGGAGGGCGAGGGAAAGTCTCATAGCAGGCATCGGTGAAGGTGTCATTCTGAAGGCTGGGGGAAGTTGCATGCTTGTTATTCCTCTCCTTCTCCGCCGAGGTAGCTATCCTCTGCGATGTTGTATTTTCTCATGATGCGCGGATGGGCTTCGTCAGCCAAATCGCGACGCAATACCAACGGACGTTCGTTTTCCAGTAGACGAATTTCGACGAAGGGCTTGGCCTCATCCTTCTTGGCCAGGGCGTCGCGGAGATCGGCCATGGATCGGATTTTGATGCCGTTGACTTCATCGACGATGTTGCGCTCATACGGCGTCAGATAAGTGTTCACTTCGTCGGGGAGGATGCTGGTGAGGATGATGACCTCTGGGCGCTCAACGTAGATCTTTTCCGTCAGATAGTTGTCAAAAATGTAGTTCACCACGGGCTCGCGAATGTTGTGGGCATTCATCAGATTCCGATCCATCGGCTGGAAGACCAGACCCGCGTAAACGAGGTAGCGGGGGCGCTGGTTGTATTGTTCCCCTAGCTTCACATAAGGCGTGAATCGCTTGAGCATCACTTCGGCGGATTGCTTCTTGCCATCGCGTTGATAGCCGATCTCAATCTTGTTGCCGACGAATTTGCGTTCAACGACTTCGTTCATGTCCATCAGTTCGCCCTCCACGCGGACGAGTCCGTTGTTCAGCACAGGGCTGCCGTCGAAGGTCAACACCACGTCACCGATTTTCAGGATGCCGCCTGCGCTACCCGCTGGCTCGACGTCGGCGACCATGACGCCCACGCCGTCATCTTTCAGGCCGAGTGCCTTGCGTTGGGCGGGGTTTTCGATGGGGAAATCAGAGATCGCCAGGTCGGCGTAGTGGTCATACTTGCCGTCTTCCACATCTGTCAAAAAACGCTGAATCACAGGGACAGGGATCATGTAACCGACGTTCTGCGCAACACGCCCACTGTAGCCCTGGAAGGCGACGCCGACGACCTTTCCATTCTGCATGACGGGACCGCCAGAGTTCCCAGGATTGATCGCCGCGTCCACCTGAATGGCTAGGTGACTATCGACGCTGGTGTGGCTGTAGGGGCGGAAGTCGATGCGGGACACGACGCCACGGGTGACGGAGATGCGATCACCACCGATGGGATAGCCGACGGCGATGACCTCGGTATTCAGGCGCGGGATGCCACCAAAGGTCAGGGGCTTCAGCTTCTCAAAATGCACGGCGTCTTCGGCCTCGATGATCGCCAGATCGCAATCATGGGCGATGAAGACGATGCGCGCTGGATGCGGCTCTGGATCATCACTGGTGCGGATCACTAGTTTGGTGGCATTGCTGACGACGTGTGCGTTCGTCAAAAATCGATTTTTGCCAATGAGAAACCCAGTGCCACTACCGCCCGAGGGTTGGCCCGCATTCCAGGGCTCGCGAAAATCTGGGATCAGCATCGAGACATCAATATTGACGATGCTCTCAAACTCCGCGCCTCCGGCGGGCAGATCCGTTGGAGCCGGAGCAGGCTCTTGAGCGCTGAGGGGAACAACAAAGCCGCTACCCAAAAGGGCGAGCGCAGGGACGAGCAAGCGTATGATTTTCATGGAGATGATGATCAACTAACGTGTCAAAGACCGAAAACATCGCGCTTTCGTCAAAGAAATACAAGCAAGCGTTGGAATCTCTGAAAATTAGCGTTTGGTAAC
>CAZCAL010000019.1:0-21342 GCA_964496625.1 uncultured Verrucomicrobiaceae bacterium
CCAGGGAGAGGTTGAAATTTCTCTTCGCGATCTGCGACGGCGCGCTCAAGAATTTGGCGGCCAATTCCGGTTGGAGGGCAGCCGGAATACCTATCTAGTCTCAAACAATCCCGCACTTCTTGAGGAAGGGGACATCCTGCTCTCCGGCGATACGGAGGGTGAAATCCTCCTGCGCATTGAGTGCAACTACGCGCAGAAAAACGGGGCCGTGGAGGTCCTGCGGTCCTCCCGTCCCATTTTCATCGGCAACGTCCCTGTGCGCGAACGGACGATCCTCCACGACGCGGACACGTTGACTCTGGGCGAAGGCCAGTTTTTGCGCTGTCACTTCTCTGACCGCATCATTGAAGAAGAGCGGAATACCATTCGATTGCTGGAGGTGCGGGAGCTTTCCCATCACTTTGATGGACGCGATACCGCGCTCGACGGCATCAGCTTTCAGGCGCGTCGCGGAGAAATGGTGTGCGTGATGGGGCCCAGTGGTTGCGGCAAGAGCACCCTGCTGCGTGTGCTGGGCGGCCAACTCAAGCCGAAGGGAGGCGATGTGGTGATGAACGGCTTGCCGCTGTATTCAAACCTCAGTAACCTGACGCCTTACATTGCTTACATTCCGCAAGAGGACGCCTTCGACCCCCTCCTCCGCGTCGATGAAAACCTAGATTTTTCCGTCGCGGTACGCTGCCCACATCTCCGCGTCGAAGACAGGCAAAAGCGCGTCGATGCCAAGCTCTCTGAGTTGGGATTGGTTGATTTACGGAAGCGTCTAGCAGGCACCGCCCAGCAAAAGTTTCTCAGCGGTGGCGAGCGCAAGCGCCTCAATGCCGGCCTCGACATGATTGGCATTTCGGATGTCTATCTTTTTGACGAACCCACCTCCGGCCTGTCGTCCAAAGATTCTGAGCACGTCTTGGAGATCATCAGGTCGCTAGCGAGCAACAAAATCGTGCTGGCATCGATCCATCAGCCGAGTTCTCGACTGCTCCAGATGTTTGATAAAGCCCTGCTACTCGATAAAGGCGGGAAGATGGTCTATTTCGGCCCACCCCAGGGCATGCTGGAGTATTTTTGGCGGGCCTTTAATGAAGAAACCGGCCAGGAAGAATCCACCGCCGAAATGCCGGCCAGTCTCACACCCGATTTCGTCTTTGATGTGCTCGAAACCCCGCTCCGAGACATCAGTGGCGACATCATTCAGGAGCGCAGCGCAGATGCGCATCTGGTGGCTGCGCGCCGCTTCCCACCTAACTTTTGGCGTGACCGCTTTCAGAGTCACCTCATGCTCGAATCAGTGAATAGTGCAGCGACGTCTGGAGGGCCACTTTCAACTGGGCACACCGGGCAGACCATCGTCCGTCAAAGAGATGGTAGTGCGAGTGCGTCACGAGTTCGCAGTAGCCCGCGCCCGCCGAAGCATACATTGAGAGAAGAGACCATTCTCTTTGTCACCCTGCTGAAGCGTGCCTTTCTCAGCAAGCTCCGCAATCGGACGAATCTTCTGACCACACTGCTGGAGGCCCCCGCACTGGCAGTCCTGATCTCCTCAGTCCTGAAGTACTCGGAGGAGGATAACTACACTTACGCTTCCGCATTTCACATCCCGACCTACCTCTTCATGACTCTCGTGGTCGCGATGTTTTTAGGACTCACGAACAGCGCTGACGAGATTCTCCGCGACCGCTACACACTGAATCGGGAGCGTAATCATAACCTCCGTACGTTTTACTACATCACTGGCAAGCTGGCGGCCTTGGCCACCTTTGCACTCCTCCAGTGCGGGATCTATTTGCTCATTGGCAATTGGGTGCTGGAGATCCGCGATATGTTTTTCATTCACCTTTGGTGGATGTTTGTGACTGCGATGACTGGCGTGTGTCTGGGCATGTTAATTTCGACGCTAGTGAATGACACCCGCACTGCTCTAAACGCGATCCCTCTCATCCTTATCCCGCAGATCATCCTGGGCGGCGCGTTGATCAAGTACGAGGAGATGAACAAGAACCTTGATCTCGTCTATTCGGTGGAGCGCTGGCTGCGCAAGGCAGGCATCGGCGAAGAAGAAAATGCCAGTCGATTGAAGGTTCCATTTATCTGCCAGTTCATGCCGTTGAGATGGTCGTACGAAGCGATGATTATCTCACAGGCGAAGCTCAATCCATTGACTCGCGCGCAGGATCTGATCGATAAGAAAAAGGACAGCTTCCTCAAGCTTGGGACAATGACCCCGGAGCAGGAGCAGCAATTTGATCTCACGAAAAGAGCCTTGGCGGTCGTCTCCGGACTCTACGGACGGAGATCAGAGGAGGTCTCTGCCACGCTGGAGGAAATCACCCACGCAGCTCTTAGCGGAACCCTGGACCAATCGCTGATTGAGCGCGCGATGGAACTGCGCAAGGGCACAAGCGCAGAGGAAATTTATGTGAATCGCAAGGTTCTGGATCTGCTGACAAAGGCGGAGATGGAGCGCGAAGATTACCGCCGCGAACCTGGCACCAACGTTTTCTTTGGGACGGTGAAACATTATTTTCAGATGGACTTCAGCACCCTCTGGATCAACGGCGTGGTGATCCTCTTGACCCTTTGCGCCATTATAGCCGCACTGGAGCTAGCGCTTCGCAGGCAGCTGACGCGCGTCTGATTTCCGCGAAGAATTACCTTTTCCATTTGCGGACTGGGCCGAAAAAGCAAAGAGTGAGGCTCAGCCTATCCCAATGCCGGAGTGGCGGAATTGGTAGACGCGCCAGACTTAGGATCTGGTTGGGAAACTAGTGCAGGTTCGAGTCCTGTCTCCGGCACCATCTGGGTTGGCGTTCTTGCACCGCAAATACGAGACACAGACGGACGTTTGGGGCATGACAGGTTCGAATGTGCGACTATGGGATGTTGGAATCCTGATCAATCACCGTCCAAGGCGAGTTGGTGACCCTCTAGTGTTGGCGGAGGGGCTCTCGCGCTTGGACGGAATGATGGTGCTGATTCAGCGTTGTCAGTTTCAACCGCGTTAACCCACCAAATCGGTGGCGGACATAATCCGTGCAATCGCGTCAAGTCTCGCCCGCTCGGGCTTTGACAGAAAATTGCCCCTGATCATTTTACCTGTGCGGCAGTCGATGCCTTCGATCTGGTCAGGATCGAATTCAGGGAATTGATGGCAAATAATCTCGGCGAGCAGTCGAACACCAAAGCGCTTGGCCCGATCCGACCAGTCTCTCGAGTAGATGTGGTAGCGGAAACGAACCATTCCATCCGCACCATTCAATGCGACATGACATCCGCCTTGAATCGCAATACCGGACCATGGAATCACATAACGCGCTTCGAGAGTGGGGGCTTGTGGGCACCGCAGCAGAGCAGACCGTCCGTGGCCCCGACGGTATGCTGTGAGCAACTGAACGATGCTGTCATGATGTCGCCGCACTTGAGTGTCGGGCGAATCTGAGGAACTGAACTGGTAGGTTTCGATTGCTTTGTCGAGGACTGAAATGTCTCGGCTGTCATGGAAACGCCGGATGATTCGCGTAACTTCAGAGTAGCATTTGCCTCTGTAGGGCGCGTCGTCCTTTATCTCCTTCATTATTCGGCTGAATTCGCACACTTGAGCTTCTTGCAATCTACAAGCGTGGTACAGGCTAATCTTTTGCATTTGGTGTAGTCGTTCGCTTTGGAGAGGTGCCATTGTTGCTAATGGCCCCTTCCCGATGTTCTAACCTTGACGAACTAACCAATTGCAGCTTTAGAGAAATCCAGTCCGTGAACTCCCCTCAGTTCGCCCATCCGGCAACGAGAGAGATTTACTCCCAACAGCCCAGGTTTCGTACACCTGGGCTGTTTTGTGGGAGGTGAATCCGGCGTATAATGGTCGGAACACGGCCCCTTCGGCAACAGGGATTTTCTTTGTTAGCTGCGGTCGATTGTTTCACAGTCCAATTTTGGGCGTTCCACGAGCAATAAATCTTTGGGCCGTTTAAATCCCTGTCGAGAATTTTTTGAAAAGACCGGCTTTGATACTCCAGCATTCGCGATGCCGCGATCTGAAGAGACAACTATTTCTGCTGCAGGGGACTTCGATCTGCGGACCTTTGACTTGCCGATAACCGCTGGACGCTTGGCGTCTGTGAAGACGGGCGGCATGAAGATGTTGCTTTCGATTAAGAGTAGCCCACGTTGCGTTTGTGAATTGCTGGTCGCTCACCACGCTCAATCGCCAGCCCAGATTTCGATGAAGTCTGTGCCGTCAAATTCGATGTGGATGCCGTAGTCTGGGGCAGATTTTTGGCCGATGACAAGGGTCCAGGATTCGCCTTCGAAGGGTTCGATTTCGTAGCTGCCATCTTCGGCAATGTCGTCCGGTTCTGGGCACTCGATCCAGATGTGTGGATCACGGATATCTTCGGTGAGGGAGTCGAGTGCGGTGCCGCTGTATTTGCGGAACTCTTTCTCCGCGAGGTCGATGACGTTGGGGAGGTTATCGAGAATCAGTTCCACCAAATCATGGTGCGCCTCTGCCATGGCTGGTACCGGTTCTTCCTCTGGGTAGGGGCGCGTGTTTACTTCGATGCGAAGGGGCACGTCACAAAACTGGATTTCAGGTATCGGGGCAGTCCAACCGTATTCAGTGGGGGTCCAATGGAGGGCATCGTTCATACTTTTGGACGTCGATAGGCTTGGGTCGGGGTTGGGTCAAGCCTGATCCAGGGTTTACAAGGGTGCAGAGGCCTGCTCCTATCATCTTCGCCATGGATAAACACGATCACGACGCGCACTCCTCCCCGGCAGACGGACCTCCCCAAAAGAAAGGTCTCTGGGGCATGTGGTGTGGTATTCCGATTTACAAGCGGATCTTGGCGGGCCTTGTTTTTGGGATCGTTGTTGGATTGGTTTTTGGCGTGGAGGCCAAGGTGTTGGCACTCCCAGGCAAGTTGATGCTGCGCCTGCTGAGCGCGCTGGCTCCGCCACTGGTGTTGGCTGCGATCGTGCACGCGCTGATCACATCGGAAATCGGTGGGCGTTTGGCGGGCCGGATGGCGCGCTTGTTGGTGCTGAATACGGCGGTGGCAATTTTCATTGGGTTGCTGGTGGCAAATGTAATGCAACCAGGCAAGCACGCGTCACCGCCAACGCCTCATGCTGAGACGACTAAGGCCGCAGGGCCGGACATCATGGCTCAGTTTTTGGACAATGTGCCGAAGAGCCTGTTGGGGCCGCTGACGGATGGTGGATCCGTGCTGAGCGTAATCTTTCTCGCGCTGGCATTTGGGATCGCATTGCGCAGCGAAAAAAGGCGCGCTTTGGCGACGGTCGAAGATGCGGTGACGGTGTTCCGCGATGTCTTGGTGAAGATCCTGCATTGGATTCTCCAGGTGATCCCGTTTGGCGTCTTTGGGGTCATCGCTAGTGTGGTCGGGGAGAAAGGACTGAGCGATTTCAAGGCGCTGGGAATGTTTGTGGTCGCGGTATTGACCGCGTTGCTGCTCCAGACGGCGTGGTATTTGACACGCATCCGCTTTGGCTGCTGGGCGAGCCCGATGGCGGTGCTCCGCGCAGTGAGGGATGCCCTGGTGATGGCCTTTTCCACGGGCAGCTCCACTGCTACGATGCCGGTGACCTACGAGTGCCTGACGGCTAAGCTGGGATTGCGTGAGCGTTCCTCTTCGATGGGCGCATTGGTGGGCGCGAATTTTAACAACGACGGCACGGCTCTCTATGAGGCGATGGCGGCTCTTTTTGTCTCCCAGATGTTGGGCATGAACCTGAGCTTGGAGCAGCAGACAATGGTGGCGCTGACCTCAGTCATCGCATCCGTGGGGGCAGCTGGTATTCCAGAGGCTGGGCTGGTGACGATGACGCTCGTATTTAATGCAGTGGGACTTCCCGTTCAATACATCGTCTTCCTGATCACGGTGGATTGGTTCTTGGATCGCTGCCGCACGGCCATCAATGTGCTGGGTGATGTGAACGTGAGCTGCCTACTGGATGGCAAGGTGAAAGAAGTGGCAATTCCGGAGGCTACGTGACCTGCTCCACTAGACGCGGATCATGTCCTTCACGACCTGAAACCACAGATAAAAATAGCCACGCCAGGAGTAGCGAAACTCGCCGTCACCGGTCGGAGTAATGATGCCAGCGTGCATGTTGTGGTCGATCTGTGCGACCATTTCTTCCTCAATGCGTGTGGTCAGTTGCTCAGGTTCCATCTCTGACAGATCCTCGTTGCGCATGTGAAAGCGCTCCAACAATGCGTCGTGCGCGGCCATAAGGTCTTCAAGAGACTCCGCGTAGGGATGGCGCTCCAGCATGTGCAGTGGAGGGAATTGCATCGTAGGCGGGAATGGATAGTTCGAGGTGGTAAAGGTCCACTCGTTCGGGGTCCGGGATGTCAGGCTGACATGGGAAAACGCAAACTGACCCTGCTGCGCCAGTGAGATGGCAGCCTGAGTGCGCGTCTGCGGATGGTAAAAGAGGCGCATGAAGTGGTCGATCTCGTGCCACTTCCATCCGGTATCGCTGACCTCTTCAAATCCAGCGTTGGAGAGTTCCTGACTCAATTGGTTCAGGTCTGGGAAAATTTCCCTGGAAGGCGGAAAGCGGTGTTTGATCTCGTTGCGGAGTGGAAAACGCAACTTGCGCACTCGTCCGAGGATTTCCAGCCATGGCAGGATGAACCAAGCCAGCACGCCAGCGACACCCGCGACATGACTACCGCCAGAGAGGAAATAACCCACATAATAGGAGGCACCAAGCAGCCCCAGCCAGCCGATCTTTTGCAGGAAGCGGTTGTCAAAGGTACGACATCCGAACGCGAAGAGCAGCAACGCGCCGAGATAGAGAATGTGTTGAAAGTCCATGGTCGGGGGCGGCACTGACAGGAACGGTTATACCCGAGGTTCTTCTGGTTGGCAAGATCTGAGCCGCAGAGGCGGCCTACGCACCCCTGTGGAAGGACGCACCATCGAAGCCTGACGGCAGCAACTCCGTGATGCTACGCCTGATCGGTTGCCCTCCTCCCAAAAATAGTACGGTGGCATGCGGTGCGGCGAACTCTGCGATGACTTGCCGGCAGGCACCGCAAGGAGGGAACTCGTGGCCGATGGCGATAACGGCGAGTTCGGTGACGCGCAGGGATGGGCCCTCGGCAGCGACGGCGTGGAAGATGGCGTTGCGCTCCGCACAGATGGTCAAGCCATAGGATGCGTTTTCGACGTTGCAGCCGGTGTAGATGATGCCACTCTGGGACCGCAACACGCAGCCCACTTGCACCTTGGAGTAGGGACTGTAGGCCTTGAGAGCGGCTTCTTGGGCCAGTTGCAGCCATTCGGCATCAGTGGACGGCATCATCGGTACACAATCGGTGCGGCGGGCTGATGTGACAATGGAGAATCGAATTTAATTAACACATCTTAAATAAATAGGTGGTTTTAACCGGGAAAAAACCTCATTTAAATGGATGTTTCCGTTGACCGAACTCTAACGTGCTGGTTATTATGCCGTAATAACCCGGTTTTAATGGATGGCACGCCCGTCGAACACTTTCGAATCTCTCACGCTTACGATCGCGATCACCCCGCAGATCAAGACGTACCTTGAGGATTTGACTTTGAAGGGCACGTTTGGCTGCAGCCCCGCTGAGGCTGCGCGGTTGGTTCTAAGCCGGGCCATTGAAGATATGCTGAATTCTGGATCCATCGATCGGCGCAGATTTGTGCTGGATGGGAACCAGATCATCCCCGCCCAACCTCCCGAACTCCCCGCATGACCGCCTCCGCAGACCGCTCTAACGATTCTTCTGTTTTCACAACGCTTGTGGAAATGGAACTCACTGACACAGATCGCAGCTCTACCTCGGGTTGGAGTTCTGAAACGCGACTCTCCCTCCTCGCTTGGGAGATCTCGCGCTATGCACCCGATCTGGCACTCAAGCTGTCCACTGGCGGCAAAGCGAAGATGGCCGGGAATGTTTAGCGATGGGCAGGCAGCGAAATTGCTGTTCGGGCAAACTTCCGCCTTTGACGACCTTGGGGTTGTCGGTTAACGGTTCCGCTCCTACCGTAAGTCCATGCTCGAAAACTATCTTCCCATTCTCCTCCAGTTGCTTGTCGCTGCCGGTTTTGCCGGAGCAACGTTGTTGATTTCCGTGCTGTTGGGGAAAGCTGCTGCCCGCAATCTCACCAAAGACTCCGCCTACGAGTGCGGGATGTTGCCGATTGGCGAGTCGCAGCCGCGATTCAGCGTGAAGTTTTACATCGTGGCGATGCTGTTTGTGTTGTTCGATATTGAGGTGGTTTTCCTCTATCCATGGGCCGTAATCTTCAAAGACTATGTGGCACAGCATGGTGGGTCGATTTTTTGGGCCGCTTTGAGTTTTGTGCTGATCCTGCTCGCCGCGTATGGTTATGCATGGCGCAAGGGAGCGCTGAACTGGAAGTCCTAGGTGCCCCAATCGAAGACGTTGCTGTGCCCGAGAGTTTGTCCTCAACGTCATGATCGCATATCTGAGCCTGTATCGACTAAAGCCTGAAGTTGACGAAGAGACCTTCGAGACGCTGATGGCACGCACACGGGTGTATTTGCTGAGAATTCCAGAAGTTCTCACAGTCAAAACAGGGAAGCGTGTAAACCCTGCTGAACCCTGGCCTTGGTTTGTTTACCTGGAGGTCGAAAGCATGGACAAGCTGGCCATCTGTCAGGATGACCCGCACTACATCAAATTCCGGGAAGAGGTTGTCAAAGCCCACATCCAGGAACAGGAGTCCGTCGCTTTTGAAATGGAGCCCCGCAAAGACGTCAAGTATTCGTAACTACCTCGCTTTGCAGGGTGGGTTACCTGCCATTTAGCGATCTGCCCAGTAGGCGCGAACTTCGCGAATCTCTGTTTGGGTTTCCAGCGGCTGTTCCGAAACAACATAGCGTTTGAGGCGGAATGTTTTGCCGTTCGCGACGAAAGTGCGGTTTTCAATGACCTTCAGGTGGGGTTCGATGAGACCCAGTCGGGTCATGAGCGAGCAACTGGGAAGGCTGAGGCAGGTGGCGAAAGCGAGAGTCAGGAGTAAGTGGTTTCTCATAGGTGCACAGGTTGGAAGCTATATCGACCCCTGAAAAACCAAAGAGTTCAAAATTTATAATTGCATCGGATCCGACGAAAGTGACGGCTCATGAAATTTTTGTGAGTCCGCACAGAAACTCCTCAGCAGAATGGCTTCGGGATGGTCAGAGGAAGGCGATTGTGATACAAAATCATTTCATGTGCACCTGGATCAACCGGCGAGAACTTTGCCCCGTAGGCGAATTTTCGGGGTGGCTGACGATGGCTGGACTTGCACTGTTAATTTCGTGCTCTGTTGGTCCAGTAAAGGCGCAATTGTCCTACACAGGGGGACTGGTGCGTCAGGATTTTGATTCACTACCGAATGCGGGGACGTTTTCTTTTTCGACAAAGGGGCCACAGGAACTCGATCAGCCGCCCATTGCTGCGTCAGCCACGGCGGGGTGGAGCATTTACTCCAATGTGGGATCACCGTTGTTCTTTATGGTCGATCCAGGAACCAGTGGCACGGCTGGTGCCTATTCGTATGGAGTCGCCGATGGCGCGGATCGCGCTCTAGGCTTCCTCGGAGGCACTCGCGTCGTGAGGGGGGGCTTGCGATTGGTCAATACCAGCGGGCAGACGATTACTCAGTTCACGCTGAGTTTTGTTGGGGAGCAGTGGCGGACGGCGAGCAGCAGCGCCGACAACTTTTTGAGGGTGGAGTATCGCATCAACTCGGTGCCGTTTGATCTATCGAGCACCGCAACCCATACGGTGGTTCCAGAGTTGCAGTTTAGCTCTCCGATCACAGGGGGATTGGACTCGGCGTTGAATGGCAATGCGGCTGAGAATCGGACCTTAAAAAGTGCGACGGTGACGGGGATTTCTTGGCCAGTCGGAGCGATGCTGGTCATCCGCTGGGCAGATACAAACTCCGGTGGGAGCGATGACGGTCTTGCTATCGATGATGTGGTTTTTTATGCACCGACTGTTGTTTCTGCTGCTCCCGAAGTCGCTCTGACTAAACCGGCGAATGCGGAAACTGGAGTGCTAACCACGTCACGTGTGGCGGTGACGTTTGATCAGCCTGTCAATATCACAGGATCTGCGATTGAGCTTAGAGACGCGGGGAATGCGACCGTCCCCGCCCTGATTTCAGGGGGTCCGCTGCGCTATGAGGTATCGCCAATGTCTCGCCTGAATCCAGAGGAAACCTACACCGTGACTGTCCATGCGCCGCTGGTGACAAACTCCAACAGCATCGCGATGAACGGCGACTCGGTCAGCACTTTCACAACACTGCCAGCCATCACCAATCTTCAAACCATCAGTGCGGTGCAGGGTGGAACTTTGACGACGCCTTTGTTGGGTCAAGTGGTGACGGTGAGGGGGGTGGTGACCGCGGACTTCCAAGGAGCTCCGCCCGCTTTCGGAGGCTTTTTTGTCCAGTCTTTGCCAGCGGATGATGATGCAGATCCCGCAACTTCAGAGGGACTGTTCATTTACGACTTCACCTCCTTGGGCAGTGCCTCAGTGGCGGTTGGGGATCAGGTGCTGATCACCGGCACGGCAGGAGAGTTCGGATCGCAGACACAGCTTTCCAACATTACTTCGCTGGTGATTGAGGGGACGGCTGAGCTTCCAGAATTCGTCGATGCAACTTTACCATTGGCCTCGAGTTCGGCGCTCGAACCGTTGGAGTGCATGCGGGTCAGATTCCCCCAGACGCTCTATGTGTCGTCCGTGAGCACCAGCAGTAACTTCACCGTAAACTATGCCCGCCAGGGTGAATTGATGTTGTCTGCCAATGGGGTGCTGGTCACACCGACCGAGTTCATCGACCCCAATGACGATCCCGCCGCAGGCACAAGTTCGGCAGGATCCGGCAACCTTCTCGCAGTGACGGATCAAGATACAGCCAACAATCTGAACATCGTGGTGCTGGATGATGGTAGCAATGCGATCTATCCAGATCCTACGCCGTATCTGAATGCCCAGGGAACGCGGCGTTGTGGCGATAGCGTCTCCGCGTTAGCTGGCACTCTCTCTTATGCGGGTGGTCGCTATCGCATTCAACCCGCGGCACCCGTGACTTTTGTGGACTCGAATCCGCGACCACTGGTGCCGCCGCTGCTGCCTGGACGTCTCAATATCGCAGCGATGAATGTGTTGAATTACTTCATTACCTTTGGCGGTCCTGATGACCGTGGAGCGCGCGATGCGGAAGAGTTTGCACGTCAAAAAGAGAAGGTGATTGCTGCTCTGTCGGCCTTGAATGCCGATGTGCTGGGGCTCATTGAAATTCAGAATTCGTCCGCTGCTGTTCAAGATATTCTCGATGCATTGAATGCTGCAGTCGGTCCTGGAACCTACGCGGCGGTGGCTGATCCGGCGGTTGGTGCAGGCGGCGATGCGATTCGGACGGTACTGCTTTATAAGGTGGCCAAATTACAGACGGTGGGTGTTTGTTACGCAGACAATGACACCGTTTGGAATACCCCTGATCCACTGCGATTGCCATTAGCTCAGGTGTTTCAGGAGATCAGTTCTGGAGAGCGGTTCATTGCCTGCATGAATCATTGGAAGTCCAAGTCACCCGGCAGCGCGGCAGGATTGAATGCCGATCAGGGCGATGGACAAGGGGCGTGGAATGATCTGCGCAAACAGCAGGCGGCGAGGTTGAATGTCTGGCTGCAAGGACTCTGCATGGCAGTGGGTGACAACGATGTTCTAATCCTCGGCGATCTCAATTCGAACGGTGAAGAAGACCCTCTGGACCGATTGCGTGCCGCAGGTTATGCAGATCAAAGTCAAAGGTTCCAACCCGGTGACTACAGCTATCGGCTCGGCGAAGCTCGGGGGCGACTGGATCATGCCTTTGCCTCTGGCACGATGGCTGGTCAGATTCTCGGAGCTGATCACTGGCATATCAATGCAGACGAACCTGCGTTCTACGACTACAATCTGGAAAGCAAATCCATTGCGCAGCAGGCGGTGAATGTAGCGACGCCATTCCGTAGTAGCGACCACGACCCGATCTTGGTGAGTGTGTCCCTTTCTCCGCAACCCACCACGTACGCGATGTGGGTGGCAGCAACAGAATGGCCGATGGGCGCAGACACTCAGCCCGATGGCGATCCAGATGGCGATGGGATGAAGAATTTGGTGGAGTTCGCCCAGGCCAGCAATCCCACACTTCAGGACCAATCCCTAGCTCCGTGGGTGGAAGTGGTTGGCGGCGATTTTCGCTTCCACTATCGCAGTCGCACGAATGGGGCTGGCCTACTGATCCAGCCAGAGTGGTCGGAGGACTTCACTCAGTGGGACCCGCTTACGGAGGTTACGTCCGAAGGTGCTGCCTCGGCTGTTAGCGATCTGCTCCGCGCCCGCCTGGATCGGACCGGAAAGGCGCGCCTCTTTGGCCGATTGTCTGTGACGCTGCTCCCCTAGCCTGCAGCTCCGAGACGCTCGAGTTGGTAGGTCTTGTCTTCGATGGCCTGCACCCAGGCCGCGTTATCTAAATACCACTGCACGGTGCGGCGTAGGCCTGATTGAAAGGTTTCACGCGGTTCCCAGCCCAGTTCTGCGGCAATTTTGCTGCAATCAATGGCGTAGCGCCGATCATGCCCTGGACGATCTTTTACATAGGTGATGAGGGCTTCTGCGGAACGCTGTAGCTCTGGCCGTTCCGCGTTCACGGCATCAATGATGGAGTGGACGACATCAACGTTTTTCATCTCGCAGCGACCGCCAATGTTGTAAGTCTCGCCGATGCGGCCCTTCAGCAGAGAAAGGAAGAGCCCACGGCAGTGGTCCTCCACATAGAGCCAGTCGCGAACGTTGCTGCCATCACCATAGACGGGCAGACTCTGGCCACGGATCACTTTTTGGATCATCAGCGGCATGAGCTTTTCCGGGAATTGGAAGGGGCCGTAGTTATTGCTGCAATTCGTCGTGACAAGGGGAAGCTGGAAGGTGTGGACGTAGGCGCGGGCGAGGTGATCGCTTCCAGCCTTGCTGGCAGAATAGGGGCTGTTTGGCGAGTAGGGGGTGGTCTCAGAAAATGCTGGATCTGTGGCGCTGAGCGAGCCAAAAACCTCATCCGTAGAGACGTGCAGAAAGCGGAAATCGCCTTTCCCTGCGGCGCTGCGATCTTTGTGATGCTTCAGCGCAGCATCCAGAAGGCGGAAGGTGCCGACGAAGTTGGTCATGATGAAATCTTCAGGCCCATCGATGCTACGATCCACATGGGACTCCGCAGCGAGATGCATGACAGCGTTGACATCGTGCTGCTGCAGCAATTCGTAAAAGGCGGCACCGTCCAGGATGTCGCCACGCACAAACACATGACGGGGATCGTCCTTCAGGGCGGTGAGGTTCGAGAGGTTCCCTGCGTAGGTTAGCTTGTCCAGGTTCACGACGCGCTCAATCTCCACACCGTGATCTGCCGCGGCCTCGCCGAGGAGATAGTGAACTAGATTGGAGCCGATAAATCCGGCGCCGCCGGTGACGAGAATGCGCAAAGAAGCCATGGTGTACGGTTCGGGAAACGTTTTTGGGCGGCGATCATAAGGGCGGCAGGGACGCCGGGCAATGGATTTTGCACATGCATGCCGCCGAGGATGAGGCTAAACTTGCCGATGGGTATTTCCTTGGACGATTCGATCTACATTGCCGGCCACCGTGGTATGGTCGGCGGGGCGCTGGTGCGCGCCTTACGCAGCTCCGGGCACGACCGCATTTTGACGGCGGACCGGACGGAGGTTGATTTGGTAGATCAGAGCCAAGTGAACGCTTTTTTGGAGAAAAACCGTCCCCAAGTGGTGGTGATTGCTGCGGCGAAGGTGGGTGGTATTCACGCGAATGCGACCTATCCGGCAGATTTCATTTACGAGAACCTCATGATTGCGGCCAACCTCGTGCAAGCCGCGTTTCGGACTGGGGTGAAGCGCTTGCTCTTTCTTGGTAGCTCCTGCATCTACCCACGCATGGCTCCACAGCCGATGCCTGAGGATTGCCTGCTCACCAGCCCTCTGGAGACCACGAACGAGGCCTACGCCATCGCGAAGATCGCCGGGCTGAAGCTCTGCCAGCACTATCGCGCCCAGCATGGCGTGCTTTTTCACTCGGCAATGCCGACGAACCTTTACGGGCCAGGGGACAATTACCACCCAGAGAACTCTCACGTCATCCCCGCGCTGATGCGTCGGTTTCATGAGGCCAAACTCGCGGGTGCACCCTCAGTCATTGTCTGGGGCACGGGGATGCCGCGCCGGGAGTTTCTCCATGTTGACGATCTGGCTGCCGGTTGCCTGCACCTATTGGGGGTGGAGAATCCGCCGGACTGGATCAATCTGGGCGCTGGCTGTGATGTCAGCATCCGTGAATTGGCGGAACTGGTAAAGACTACGGTTGGCTACGAGGGCGATCTGGTTTTCGATACCACCAAGCCCGACGGAACACCGCGCAAGTTGATGGACGTCACCCGCATGACTGAGCTAGGCTGGCAGGCGCAGATTCCGCTCGCAGACGGTTTGCGCGGTGCCTATGGCGATTTTCAACTGGCTGTAGAAGCCCACGCGGTGCGCAACGCGTAAACTGAAGCAAAGCTCAATGCTTGTGCGCCCCCGGCAGGTTTGGCGCCGGAGCTTTCTTTCCAACTTTGGGCATTGGGTCGGCAATGCGTTGGGGCAGGGGAATCTGTAGCTTGGGCTCCAGTGATTTTATCCCGATGATGACGCCTGGCACCTTCCAACCATGATCGTAGGCGTCCTTGAGGAGGTCGTATCCTCTCTTCCATGAAACGGGATCGGAAGCCTCGGCAAACTTGTAGCCTGCCTGTCGTTTGAACATCTCTGCACGCTGGCCTGGCGGCGAATATTTGGCGGCGAGAAAGTAATCCTCCGCAGCTTCTGACATATTGCCGACTCGCTGGGACATGACATCCCCCAAGCGTCCCCAAAGGCGGGAATTCTCTGGATTGTACTCCAGTCCGGCACGGAGGATTTCGACGCCACGGGCGATGTGAGCCTTGAACAGTTCCTCCCTCATGCCGGGCGGGCGGGATTGATCTCGCTGATAATACGACGCGGCGTTGTAGGCCATGTGCCAGGAGGCCTCGTCCCAGTAGGACGCCTCGCGGGGCTGCAGTCGTGTGGTCCAGGTGAAGTAGGTGTCCACCTTTCCCCACTCCACATTTTCAAAGGCAGCGTAGGCCTGCATGTAAGTGATGCTGGCGACGAGCGCACGCAGCCCACCGAGGGATGCGGTGAAGCCCGCTTGGCCGATGTTTTCCATCATGCCGAGATCCATGGGGGTATAGCGCAGCTTCATGTCCCGCAGGGCAGTGGTACTGCGCTGCTCAATGCCCAGTTTGGCGATGCCAAACAGGACGATGACGGCGATGGCTTGCAGCTTCCGCTTCATGGGGATCAGAGTTCTTTCTCCACAAAGAGCAAATGGGCGACGACGAGGTAGGCGCAAACATACATTGCGGCGATGCCTAGCAGCCAAGTCATCGCTTCAAACGGGACGGCTTGCCCGGCGATGATGTTGTCCGTGATGTCAAAGGTGCCGAGGTCAGGAAAGAAGATGGACAAGACGAGGGCTGCGATTTTTTGGCCGTTGATGGAGAGGTGCGGCTGAAAGAAAAACTCCCGCGCAAGCTCCTGCCCATGGCCAATGATGACGGCAAAGAAGGAGATGACGATGGTGTAGAGCGTGCTGCTGGAGAAGCAGGAGATGAGCAACGCCATCGCGGCAATGACGGAGGCCTTTAAAAAGACCGCGAGAACTCCCGCGTGAACACTCCAAGTGAGGCCGTGGGTTTGAATGAGCGTCTGGAGCGCGGCGACCTCGTCCGGGGAGTCCATGTGGTTGGCCTTGAGCGAGGCCATTTCGTCCGCTAGCACCATCGTCTCACGAAGCCAGAGGACGCCGCTAAAGATGACGTCCATCAGCACCAATCCGCCGCCGATGAGAAGGACGACGCCGAGATATTTGCCCAGCAGGTACTGATACCTTGGGACGGGCTTCGAGAGGATGGTGTAGAGCGTGCGATCCTCCAGGTCTCGGGGCAGCAGGATAGCCGTGGCGACGATGGCGATGACGATGCTGAAGAGTTGCAAGGCACCAAACGAGCCTGCCTTGAGAAGGTTCAATTGCTGCTCTGCATTTTGCACAGGGAAGGCAAAGCCGAAGGCTACTGCGATGATGCAAAACACACCGAGAAAGGCCAGCACCTTCATGCGCAGGAGCTGGGTGATGGTGGCGGAGGCTAGCGTCCAGACGCGGGAAAAGCCGCTGCCTTTGGGGCTGGATGAGGCGGGGGAGGTCATGCGGATTTTTTGCCTGGGGCAGGGGATTCGTCAGTGGCCTCAAGGAATAGGCGCTCCAATGTGGTGCGTGGCTGCCCGATATGAACGACCTGGGCACCCTCCTCGGCGGCGAGCGTGCGGAGTTTTGCAAGCATCGCGGGACTGGCGTTTTCCAGGACTAGCTCGGTCTGGTTTTCGACGGCAATTAGCTCATCCAGCCGTCCCTCCCGCACCATGATGCCGTGGGCCATGATGCCGACTCGGTCGCAGACTTCCTGCATCTGCTCTAGCAAGTGAGAGGTGACGAGGACGGTCAGACCGCGCTCTTTAAACGACAGAATGAGATCGCGAATCTTCCTTGATCCCGCAGGATCGACGCCCGCAGTGGGCTCGTCGAGCACGACCAACTTCGGGTCATGGATCAATGCCTGCGCCAGACCGAGGCGCTGTAGCATCCCCTTCGAATAGCCCGCAACACGCCGATCCGCAGCGTCTTCTAGATCAGTGAGCGCCAGCATTTCATGGGTGCGATCTTTGAGAGCCTGCCCAGACATTCCACACAGTCGCCCGTAGAAGCTCAGCGTCTCTTGGCCGGTGAGGTGTTTGTAAAAGTAGGGGTTCTCGGGAAGGAAACCGACCGCTTGGCGGCTCTGCACATCCTTGCTGTCACACCCAAAAATGCTGGTCTTCCCAGAGGTCGGTGCCAGGAGACCCAGCACCACCTTCATCGTCGTGGATTTCCCTGAACCATTCGGCCCAATCAGCCCATAGACCTCTCCCTGCTGCACCGTCAGGGATAAATTTTTTACTGCCACAAACGGTGCCCGCCCAAGGTGACCTTTGAAGACCTTGGTTAGATTCGAGACGGTGACTGCGTCAGTGGGCATGGTGGATGAATGAATGGTTGGCGACGCTTTGGTTTATAGGAAATTCCAGGCGTGGAGTCAAGGCGACTGAACAAAGGACTAACGGATGATGGTGAATCCGATGACGCGTGCATCTGCCGGGACACCGACGACTTGGGTCTCTTTGATCAGCGATCCCAGCGTGCTGTTTTGGATGTCATCGAGAAAGGCCTCTAGCTCGTCAGCGTCCGTTGATTGTGCCCATAGTTCGACACGTCCATCGGAGAGATTTTTGACCCACCCTCCAACGTCGAAGCCGGAGGCGATTTGTTTGGTGGAGAATCGGAATCCGACACCCTGCACTCGGCCAGTGTAGAAGACGTGTTTGGCGGTCATTGCGGTGGATTGAGAATATTAGCGGCCTCCAGGGCAAATTCCATGGTTCCTGCATCGATGAGCAGGACCCCGAGTCCGCCACGGTTGCGTGTGAGACGAATGGTGCGCCCTGGTGGATCAATGGCCAGATCTCCCTTGGCATCGGGTTTGCCATCGATTTCGTAGCGCTGAGTCAGGACCTCGGTCATGGCTTTGGAAAAAGCTGCGGCACTCTTTTCGTCCACCCAGACCGTCTGCCACGCGGCGTGATCGCGCTGCCCGGCGGAGGGCCAGGCGAGCAGACGATCCCCGCGCCAGCCGCGTGCGCCTTCGGCAGCGGCGGCATCTTCGTTGAACATGCGCAGCGCAGTCACACAGGCAAACCATCCGAGGGTATCATCCCAGTAGGCCTGCTTCCCTGCGACGTCAGTGGTCGAGAGGCTGACCGGTTGGAGGAGTGCCCGCTGGTCACCCAGGTAGAGGCTAGTATCGATGACCTCCAGGGTGCTGCCCGGCGGTCGGCGGTAGCAGGCGTTGATTTGAGTGAACTGCCCTGCGGCATGCAGCGACTGGGCGAATTCAAACCCCTGATTGAACGGAAATAGCGCCAACTGACGGAGGAAGTGCGGCATCGGCACCTGATTCAGAGGATGATCTGGGTCATCGATGGGGACTTCATCGGTGGGAGGGCCAATGCCGCGTTGCAAGTCATTGAGAAAGCGTGTCAGCGCTGCATCACCGCCTATCAGTGCTTCGCGGGCGAGCCTTGCGTCCAGTGAGAGCCTGGATTTTTCGCTATCGGGTGGCAGGAGGCTGCCGCCATACTCGCGCATCAATTGCCCCAGAGCGATGGCGAGCGCTTCGGTATTCGGTGGGATGGTTCCTGGTGGGGACGCTTCGGTATCGACGGTAAAAAGTGTCTCTGCCTCTGCATCATACCAACCGCCGATCTGGCGCGCCATCAGGGCGGCACGAAGAGTCAATGGATCAACGCGCTCCGGGATCCAGCCGAGCGCATGAAGCGCACGGCCAAAGCGCTGTGGTTCATCCCCCGGCCACTCCTGCCGCAGCCAGGCGAGAATTCTTTTTTCAACCTCTGCCAATGGCATGGGAACGGTGGTGAGAGGCAGTGCCTGCAGACCACGCAGCTTCATCATGTCTAGCCCCAGGCCGACAAAGTCTGGCGGGGTATCATCGGGGAGCGCAGCGTTTGGGTTCCCCTTTGCCCCCAGCATGTCAAGCCGGTTGATCAACTCCGCATTTTCATCCTGAAGCGCCCGGACCTGACCTTGCAGATATTCCACCTGACCCTCCAAGCGCGTGATTTGATCCATCAACCCCTGCGGGCTCTGTCCGACGGGCGAGGTGGATTGCCCAGGAGGGAAAAGCGCAGAGACTAGGCTAGATTGCTGCGGTTCAGATGGCACCACGACCGAATCGGCAGTCAAGGCGGGCGTCGCTGGTGCAGGCACCCCACCACCCGTTCGGGACAACCAAATCCCCACCACACTCCCGAGTGCGATGAGCAGAAACAGCAGCGTAGCAGGTTTTCCCATGTGAACAGGAAGCTATAGCCGGGGTGGGGAGGGTGAAAAGGAATAAGTGATCAGTGATCAGTCGGTGGGCTTTCCGCGCGATCTACTCTGGGACAGTCCGACACCTGGGGCACTGATATTCCCCCTCAGGGGCAGGAAGCATGGGGCATCTCGTTTGCTCCGGCCAAAGGCCACACCAAGCTTGTCGTGATCGCACACCAAGCTACAAAGATAAAAAAGATATAAAAAAGATAGGTCCTATCAAATACGCTACGGTTTCATGTGCCTTTGACTGCCGCCAGCACGGCGGCAGAACAACAGCTGGTGATGGTCGAAGGAATTCTAAACGGAGCTGTGATTTCCCGTCGCACCAGCAGCGTCTTCATCCCCGCCGCAATCACGCTTCCCGCTTATGATGAGGACGGAAACCTCACCAACGACGGACGCTGGATTTACACTTGGGATGCAGAAAATCGCCTCGTGCAGATGGACACCACCCCACAGGCCGTGGCAGCAGGGGCACCCTCGCAGAAGCTAGAGTTCGCCTACGACCACCGCAGCCGACGCATCAGTAAAAAAGTCAGCGAAGACATGAACGGGACTTGGCGCTTGACGCAATGGCGCAAGTTCCTCTACGATGGCTGGAATATGATCGCAGAACTCGATGCCCTGTCAGATCACGCCATCATGCGCACTTATGCCTGGGGCATTGACCTCGGCGGCAGCGTGGATGGACAGGGTGGCGCGGGTGGCGTCGGCGGCCTGCTAGCGGTGAAACACCATGGCCGGAGCAGCACCAAGACCTGGAGCGCCCTCAGCGACGCCAATGGCAACATCAGCGGTTGGTGGGATGTCAGCACCCAGACCCTCACCGCCCAGATGGAGTACGATCCCTTCGGCAACCTGATCCACGACAGCACACCCGAGGGGCTGGAAATCAGTTCCGTGGAGTTTTCCTCGAAGCTCCGGGATCGGGAGACGGGGCTGGTGTATTACGGCTTCAGGTATTACTCAGCGGAGCTGGGGCGGTGGCCAAACAGGGATCCCATTGCTGACGACGGCGGGACTAACTTGTATGGGATGGTGCGGAATGATCCCGTAAACAACACGGATGAACTGGGCCTGAAGATCACTAAATACTCCGTTGGGTCGGCCTCAGCGAGCGGCTCTCATATAGCAGGCTATTCGGCTTACACGACGGGAAATTGGGCGGCCAACCTGTATGTCTCAAAGCCGATTAAAGAAGGTAACGGGTGGAAAGTTGAGGTTCGAGGCTCGCTGTCTCTGACCATGAACTACAGCACATACGATCACGATGAGCAGGGGAGAAGCAGCTTCGATCACGAGCATGTTCATGAGCAGATTTGGGGAGATAACTGGAACCGGATGGCAGATGCGATCAACGGAGTCGAGACAACCTACTGCTCCAAAGTGTGTGCTGACCTCGCAAGCCAGGCCGCAGAAGCAATCGCCAACATGTATCATCACCAGAACCGAGGACAGATTCGGATCTTCGACATTCAAGCGTATCCAAAGCGACTGCAACAGGCCGGTTTGATGGGCCAGTATCAATCGGAAGTGAACCAACATCACCAGGCGTGGCAGCAACTCGATAGGCAGCTCGATGACATTGAGCAAAAATGGAAACAACAGAAGTGCTCACACTCAGCCCCTAAGCCATGAGAACCCTTAGCATTACCGTCTCACTCGCATCTTGCCTGCTGCTCACAGCTTGCCAAAGACCACCCTCGCCCAAACCGAATATCGATGCAGACGCATCGCAGAACCCAATCAAGCGTGGGGTTAGATCGTCAGACGCAGGCATGGCGATCGATGGAGTGCCCGACGTGCAAAATCCGAAGTCCAGCTCAGCACAGTAAGAGTGCAAAGCGCCACGCGCTCAACACCCTGCGACGCATCCCGAACCCACCCCTGCCGGAGGCTGAGCTTGGCACTATGCCAGCGGGGTGAGTTCATGGTGTTGAGCGGTGTCTTGTGGCCGCTGGCATAGTGAGGGCGCTTCAGCCAACCGGCCCCCGCTTCGGCTCTGGGTCGCGTGTCGTGCTGGCGATGTCTGGGGTTCGCCTCGCAAGTTAGGCTCGTCCCTCGCGCTCCGCCCCGCCTGCGCCCCGTGGCTGTGGAAAAGATAGAAAAGATAAAAGATATCAAATAGTTGCGCTTTCGCCTTGCCATGCTTATCGTTGGTGAATGAAGACGGATTCAAACGGGGGCAAATCGCCTCAATCCACCGT
>CAZCAL010000020.1:0-13520 GCA_964496625.1 uncultured Verrucomicrobiaceae bacterium
TGCTCTGGCTTGGTTGCGGGAAATCGGCAGTGCGGGGTTTGTGGGAACGGTTTGTATCGCCGATTACGGACTGGATGCGGACGAATTTTTTACCGATGCCCGCGCCGAAGGTACCCTTCGTCGCTACGCTTCTCATCAGATGGATGGCGACGTTCTTGCCGATTTGGGGGAGTGTGATCTGACTGCTCAGGTCAATTTTTCCCGGTTGATTGAAGAGGCCGAATCCGCCGGAATGTCCGTCAGCGGCTACCAGGACCAGAGCAGGTTTCTCACGCATCTCGCCGCGGACTGGCTCCGCAGCCTCGACGGGAAACTGCCCGACGCAGAGACGCGAGCCGCTCTGCGGCAATTCCAAACTTTGACTCACCCCGGTCTCATGGGCCGATCCTTTCGGGTGCTGTCTCTCGACAAAAAATGACATCAACCCGAATGCCCTGCACTGGCGCAAGGCATTGGCGGGAATGACCGAAATCGATTGCGTTTTTCGGGGTCAGGGTGCCCAGGCTTCCATCGCCAAACTAGCAGCCCCCAGTGCCCCCGCATCATCGCCTAGAGTGGAGGGGACCAATTGTGTTGTGGACCCTGTGAGGGCTGGCATCAGGCCACTCGCACTAGCCATAATGTCATCGCAAAAGCGCTGCCCCAATGAAGTCAGTGGACCATGCAAAAAGAACACCTGAGGATCCAGCAGCAGGTGCACACAGCCGATCACTCTCGCGTAATCATCGATGACTTGGTTCCAGGGGTCACCCTCCAATGCTGAGAGATCCCGCAGCGCGCTGCGCAGGTCTTCCGGCAATGGGTCGCGAGCGCCTAGCCCCGCCAATCGGCGATAGATTGCAGGTGCGCACAGCATCTGCTGCATTTCGGGGGCTCCCATTCCTGCCGTCAAGGGCCACGGCCAGCGCCCAATCTCACCGGCCGCATGATGGGCACCTCCGACCAACCGGCCGTCTTTGACAATGCTGAGACCAAAACCACTGCGCGGTCCGAGGACTACAAAATCGCTCAACTCCCGACCACCGCCGAACCAGCGCTCCGCCAGCGCAATCGCACGGAGATTGTTCTCGAGAGTTACGGGCACTTTGAATTCGTCGTGCAACGGAGCCGCCACTTCGACATCCTTCCAGCCCAGCAGAAAAGAGTAATCGACGCCAATGCCTCGGTCCGGATCAACGATCCCTGGGGCACCGATTCCGATGCCCAAAAGCGGTCCCGTAGCCCGTTTGGCGAGTGTGTTGATCACGTCGACAAGGGCAGCCATCACTTGTCTAGCATCTGCGTCAGTAGGCAATCGGAGCTGGTCCTTTGCCACCAGGCTGCCTGAGAAATCAATGCATACCGTCTGAATGCGCTCCGCATTAAATTCCACCCCCGCAAACCAGCCCGCGCCAGCCGCTGCCTCGAGTGATCGTTTGGGCCGCCCTTTGCCGCCTTGCTCAAAACCCGACTCGTAAAGGTGGCCGGACGCGATCAATTGATCGACGTAATAGCCCGATGTCGTCGGCGAGAGGTGCATCACATCCGCCAGTTTGCGACGCGATGTCGCGCGTCCACTACGCACATTGAGAACGGTCTGCGCGAGGTTTTGACGGAGTTCTTCGGGGCTTCTCATGTGAGGCGGCAGGCTATCCTAAAGACGCTCACAAAGCAGGCAGCGGTGCCAGTTCTTGTTCTCTTGATTCGGCTTCGTCGGTTGTGGTTGTTTCGGCGACGGCTGCCGAGGCAACGCTGGCACTGCTTCCAGCGGCGTTGCGCAACCACTCACTCATTGCTCCCACCTGCGGAGACTTTCCGCGCGGGAAGCACAAGGTGATGGAACGTGTGGCCGCAGTGAGACAAAGGTTTTCGCTCAAAAATCGGGAGTCAGACTCGATCTTGGTGCCGTTGAGTGGAATGGAGACGAGGTATTGGCTGAAAAACTTCTGCACGACAAGGAAGGCGTTACCGCCACCCACTCTTGCGACCAGCAGGCCTTTCAAGTTGCTGCGGACACCCTTGAACCCCTTCGCCCGCCCCGTCACACAGCGCGCTGTCCACGCCACATCATGCTCCGCCGTGTCCGCCTGGAGTGCCAATAGCATCAGCAGGTCGGCATTCAATTCGCGGGGGAGGGAGGCTGGGTCGCCAGCAGGTTCTGCCCGTCCAGGCATCCGCAATTTGTTCCAAATCAACCACGCAGAACTGCGGATCAGCCAGAAAATGCGCGGCAGGATCAACCACAAGATAACGAGCAGGCTACCGAAGACACAAAAAGCGATGAACGGATACTTGCCGATCAAGGCGACCCCGCCCACGACCGCTAGGTCTTCGACAGTGCTCATTGCGATGTTTGTCACTGGCTCAGGGGAATGATTGATGAGAAGACGTGTGCCCGCTTTGGCGCTATGGGTGGTCAAGGCAGCGGTGCCTGCGAAAAGACCTGCAATGACCTCCATGTATGGCGGCATGGTGCCCAGCGCCTGCAATGCTAGGATCGTGCCGCCAATCGGTCGGATGCCGGTGTGAACGCTATCCCACAGGGAGTCCACCCAGGGCACTTTGTCCGCGAAGAATTCGACCAGAAAGAGCACGCCCGCGACCGCCAAGACCCAGTTATGGCCGAGCACTGCCAGCGATTCATACTGCGATGCCAGATGCATGAAATCGAATCGTACCATGATGCCCACCAGGAACACAGTGAGATAGAGATTGATGCCGGCTAAGGAGGCTAGCCCCAAGGCCATGCCAAGTTGATCAAGCGAATGCATGACGTATTTGTAGCACAACTTGGAGATTTTCGCGAAGCCTGGGTTGCCAAAAATTCAACCCGAATCCCGTGCATCGGCGGAAATCACCACGAGCAATCGCGACATTCCCTTTCAAATCACCGCATCGGCGGTTCGTAGCGGACGATGTTTCGGTGATACACCTCGCACTCCTTTTTGTGCAGCCACAGACTCAGCCAAAACACCGCGAGGCCGCCCGCTACCGTCAGAAACAGCAGGAACTTCCCCTTGGATGACCTCGCCGTGAGAATGGCCAAGCCAGAGACAATCGTCATGCTATAGAACACCCAATTAAAACCAGCCCGTCGCGCTGCCTGCTCCCGGATGAGCGGAGCGTAAGTCGCATCCTTTGTCGCGATGATGCGTGGTGTCGCCCGCTCGAGCATGTCTGAGTATGGCCAGACGCTGGCGCATGAAGCGCATATTAACATCAAGGCAAAGAGCCTGCTCTTTGTCTCCCCCGTCAGCATGGATGCTACCAAAAAAATCAAACCTGCTCCTACCCCAAAAAGTGGCAAGGACTCGAGCAACAGATGCGCATACGCCGGATCGCGCACGGATTGCCAAAGAGAAGTTAGTTCCCGCCACATGATATTTTTGGGAATAAAAGAAGAACGTTCAGAACAATTCCGGTTGCCCAGTCACGGGCGGCATCAGGCCGAGCTTCCGATACGCAGACGGCATCGCCACACGCCCACGCGGAGTGCGCTTGATGAAGCCCTGCATGACAAGAAACGGCTCGTGCACATCCTCCAAGGTGGAGGCATCCTCCCCCACCACCACTGCCACGGAGCCGAGCCCCACCGGGCCACCGTCGAACTTGTGGATGATCGCCTCCAGCATCCGCGTGTCCATTTCGTCCAGGCCAGTTTCATCAATGTCGCGCATCGTCAGCGCCTGATTCGCAACGGCTTCCGTGACGACGTTCTCTGCCCGCACTTGGGCAAAGTCGCGCACCCAGCGCAGCAGGTGATTTGCAATTCGCGGAGTCCCCCGAGAGCGACGGGCGATCTCATGCGCCCCCCCTTCCTCAATCGGGACCTTTAGCAGCCGAGCAGAGCGCATCAAGATGTGCTGTAGCTCAGGTGTCGTGTAGTAGTCTAGCCGATTGGGAATCCCAAAACGGGAGCGCATCGGCGCCGTCAACATCCCCGCACGTGTCGTCGCCCCCACGAGCGTAAAAGGCGGTAGGTCGATGCGGATGGTCCGGGCTTTTGGCCCCTGATCGATGATGATATCCAAGCGGAAGTCCTCAATGGCAGGATAGAGGTACTCCTCGATGCTCGGGTGCAGTCGATGGATCTCGTCAATGAAGAGGATGTCCTTCTCCTGGAGGTTCGTCAAAATGCCAGCCAAGTCTCCGGCGCGCTCAATCTGCGGGCCGCTCGTTGTATGCAACCGGGAACCCACAGTGCTGGCAATGAGGTTCGCCAGAGTCGTTTTGCCCAGTCCAGGAGGACCACACAGCAGGACGTGATCCAGCGATTCGCTGCGCATCTTCGCCGCCTCCACCATGACTAGAAGCTGCTCCTTCACCTTCGTCTGGCCGTGGAAATCCGCAAAATCAGCAGGACGAAGGGCCAGGTCGAACGGGGAATCAGGTTCGTTGAGGGCAGGATTCACGAGAAGATAAAAACAGGAAAAACTCGCTCACACTGCCCGCTCCCCGACCAAAAGAAAGCAGATAAGGCAAAAATGGATCCGCTGGACCAAATAACGGCGGACTGCGTGACGCTTGACTCGCGGCCGGAATACCACTCCATTGCATCCGCATGCGATACCTCTTCCGACTCGTGTTGACTGAAACCCAGTGGATTATCCTCCTGTTGGCATGTCTTGCCCCGAAGGTGGCGGCTGAAGTAAAGATTTACGGCTCTACCAAGTATCAATTCAGCGATGGAAACAGGCAGGTGACTTTCGGCTGTGGCGGTATCAACAATCCCAGCTCCGAGAACACGACCGGGACCATCAAGATGCAGTTGTGGGCCCTGGATCGTCCTTACAACGGCGGTGGCATTAGCGGAAAAATATTGGCTGAATACAAACTTGAGGGTCTAAAACCCAAGGCCTACTACAGCCCGTTGAGTCGGACCGTGGCAGTGACAAGCCCGTCTGTGAAGAGGCGCTACTACCTCTGTCTCACTGCGATGGAATACAGGGCGGGCGGCTACGTCGTCTCGTCCTACCGAAACTTTGACGAGCCGGTAGTGCTCGGCCCGCAGAAGTTGTTTACCCTTGCCGGTCCGTGGAGTTGGAGGACCAGCAGTGAAGGCGGCACCGTGGAGATCAATGTAGCCAAAATATCCCACACCCGCACAGGTGCCACTGGCACACTCAAACTGGCTGTGTGGGCGACCAAAAAGCCCTACAACGGCGGCGCCATCAGCGGCTTCGAGATCGGCAGTGTGATCAAAAAAGCGCTTCAGCCCGGCTATAATTACACCGACGTGAAGAACACCGGAAAATACGTCAAGCCACCCAGCGGCAGTTATTTTGTGCATATCCTCCTGCTGGAATATCAGGATGGCGAATACAAAACCGTAGCTTATCTCACCTCAGGAAACACGACGAAATTCGATTAGAGACAGCCTAAAGCTACCTGCTGGTGAGGCTGCCGTTCATTGAGCACTGGAAGTTCTTTCGCCGCTGCCCAGAGTTCTCCAACGCACCTAGGCTTGCTCACGGCATCGCGCGCATTCGGGAGCGGTCCCCGTCTGACCGTAGTTTCCTCCAACTTCATCGAAGCTCTAAAAAGCACTCGCCACCTTGCGCTCTGTGGCGAACGTAAGGCGCGCCCTGGGCGGCGCTTCCTAACGCAATCACTTGACCCGGCCTCGCAAGTGTTCTTGAGATAGCCTTTCCCACCCATGCAATTGAGAGAGACACTGATGAACCTCGCCATCACCGCCGTGCTGGTGCTGATCATCGTGCTTGTGGCCATTCTCCTCCGGGAAAGCCGTCCGCAGCCCCCTGCTGCGATCCCGGTAAAGACTGCGGGGACAGCCGAAGCAGACACCGGTGTGCGGCCGATGAAAGCTGAATTCGAAATCCTGAAGGCTGAGTGGGTAGAATCCCGCGCGAACGAGGCTGACACCATTCGCCTGCGGGTCGGGAGTGATGAGCACATTTTTGTGCTTTATTATGTGGACGCTCTGGAGGCCTCATGGTCTCACCCGCAGCGCATCAATGACCAATCCCGCTGGTTCGGGGAGGCGAGCAGCCAGGCCATCGTCGACACTGGGACAGAGGCCGTGAACTACGTTCGCACCCTGTTGACGTCCAAGCCTTTTTTTGTGCAGACACGCTGGGAGCGCGTGCCGAGCACCAACCGTTATTATGCACTGGTGATGGTCGAACATGTTGCAGGCGAACACGTCTATCTGGCAGACCTTCTGATGCGTGCTGGCTATGCCCGCATTGCAGGCGTGACTACGACTTTGCCAGGCGACAAGCGCACCGTAGAGACCTATCTTTCTGACCTCCAAGCACTCGGCAAACACGCTCAGAAAGTGAGAGCGGGCATTTGGTCGAAGGTGAAGTAGCGTCTCAGGCTGGGAAATCTCATCGCCCATTCTCTTGACTCTGCGCCAGAGCAGGGCACCTTTGCCGCCCCCTTTTCCCTTTCATTATGTCCCAAGAAACGACCCTCCTCCTGCTTAAACCTGATTGCGTAGCCAAAGGCCTCAACGGAGAAGTGCTCCGCCGACTTGAAGCTGAAGGCTTCCGCGTGCGCGGTTGCAAGATGATCCAGCTCACGGATGAGTTGCTCTCAGAGCATTATTCCCACATCGCGGACAAGCCATTCTTCCCTTCTGTGGCTGATTTCATGAAGAGCAAGCCAGTGATTGCTGTCGCCCTTGGTGGTGACAACGTCATTGCTCATGTGCGTGATCTGCTCGGCCCAACTGACTCCACTACAGCGCCAAAGGGCACGATCCGTGGTGACTTCGGTGTGGATAAAATGACCAACGTTGTCCATGCGTCCGACAGCCCTGAAGCCGCAGTGATCGAACTGAAGCGCTTCTTCAAGGACGGCGAAATTTTCAGCTATTGAGCCGCAGGGCGCAGCCAGACGAGTAACCGTGGACCAAGTCGGGTGCCCAGTAGGCCACCCACGAAGTCCGCGAGCAGATCGCCCCAGTCATTGCCGCTGCGACCTGGGGTGAACGTCTGATGGTACTCATCGAGTGCACCGACGACGACCGCGAAAATCACGATGACGATGAGGCATGTCCGCAGCGGTGGAGGGTTGGCCTTCAACCGCAGGGCCAAAAACAGCATCGACGCCCCGCACATGAAGTAAAAGGCGTGCTTCACCTTATCAAACTGCGGGATCTCTGGTCCATGGGGCAGATCTGAGCGGCTAGAGAGGTAATACAACACTGCCATCCAAAGCAGTACCAGTCCGGTCCAAAGCGCAGGATTGCGCAACAAAGAATTGCTTTTGCCCGGCATAAACGTTCAACCTCAGTCCTTCATCTCAGCTTCCATCCGCTCGCTGAGCCACTGCTTGATCATGCTCTGATAGTTCAAATAACGCCGACGCGCGATGCGCTTGATACGAGAGAGCATCCGCGGATCGAAGCGGAGGGTGATGGTCGTCGACTCACGAACATCTGGCCGATGGACGGACTGCTGCATGAGTCGTGCATCGAGCTGATGGATGGCCCAATATTGGCCTTCCTGCTCGTCGGAATCAAACGACGGCACATCCTTCCAGGAGCGGATGACTTCGAGCACGGGTGGTGGTGAGTCGGGGCTTTCCAAAGTAGGGAGGGAGGGAGTTAGAGGTCTTCTGCCTTTTTGCGCTCGTAGTAGTCGTCTTCCACTTGGCTCATGGGACGGGAAAAAATGACCCGATAACGTTTCCCGTCTGTCCAAAATACGGAAAACACGGCACGTCCATTCAGAGACTTACCCAGATTGTAGTAACGGGCGCTGGATTCATCGGCGTGCTGATCTGGAAGCAACTTGAGAGAAAAGGGGTCCTCAAACGACTCCTCGATGTCCTTCGGCGGGAGAGCGGTGAGATCGAAGGAAACGTCGAGCCAGTCAAATTCCATGAGGTTGTCGGGAGATAGGCTACCGGAGTGGCAGTTTGGTTATTTACGGTATTCGATCAGTTCTATTTCATAACCCTCTGGTGCGTCAATGAAAGCAAACTTGCCGCTGGTGCTTTCCGTCGGTCCGTCGGAGAGCGGATATCCGCACGCTGCAGCGTGGAGAGCAAAGGCCTCCAGGTCTGCCACCTCAAACGCCAAATGGGTCAGGTCTGGCCCCACCGTCACCGGTCCGCTGGCTGGGTAGCTACAGATTTCGATCAGTTCTTCACTGTTTGGCGTCCTTAGAAACACCAGTTCAGACCCACGCGGTGATTTGTGGCGACGGATCTCTTCCAGCCCGAGCACCTCAGTGTAAAACTTCACCGTTCGGGCGAGATCTTCAACGCGAAAGCGGGTGTGCAGCAATTTGGTAACCATGATAGTTTTCGGAGTGAGTTATCTGCCCTTTATGCCACAGCCTTCGATTTCGGGCAATACAATCGCTCCGAAACCCTAACGACCGCGTGGTTGTCCGCCACCGCGGCGGCCACCCGCACCTCCACCACCGCCGCCGCCGCGCCGCTGCTGGCCACCGCGATTTCCGCCACTGCGATCGGGCCGACCGCCACCACCACCACCTGGACGCCCACCGAACTGTCTGCGCCCCTCTGAATCTGGCGAAGGTGGTGGAGCCGAGGCGCTGTAGTCAAAACCTTCTGCCCGTTTGCGGATGAGCCCACGTCCAATGAAGCGTTCTAGATCCCGCAGGGAACCGTGATCGTCTTCAGAGATGAAGCTGATGGCATCCCCGATGGCTTGGGCGCGGCCAGTGCGGCCAATCCGGTGCACGTAGTCTTCGGGGTGCATCGGGAAATCGAAATTCACCACATGAGAAATGCCGTCCACATCAATGCCGCGTGCGGCGATGTCTGTGGCGACCAGGACGCGGACAGCGCAGGATTTGAAATCTGCTAAGGCCTTCAGTCGCTGGTTTTGAGACCGGTTGGCGTGCAGCGTCGCGCAGCGGACGCCACCCAATTCCAGTTTGCGGGCGATTTTGTCTGCGCCATGTTTGGTGCGGGTAAACACCAGCACCATTTGCATCTTTTCGTCTTCCAACAGATGGGAAAGGAGGCCGAGCTTCAAGTGGCGAGGAACCTCATAGACCATCTGCGTGACCGTCTCCGCTGGATTGGAGCGCTTCCCGATCTGCACGATCTTTGGCGAATGCTGGAACTCATGCGTCAGCGACTCGATTTCTTTCGAGAGCGTGGCTGAGAACATCAGCGTCTGGCGTTTCTTCGGCAGGCGATTGATGATGCGGCGGATGTCAGGCAGGAAGCCCATGTCAAGCATGCGATCTGCCTCGTCGAGAATGAGGTGATCGACCTTTGAAAAGTCTGAATGTCCCTGATTGATCAGGTCCAGCAAACGTCCTGGACAGGCGATGACGATCTCCGCACCAGAGCGCAGTGCTTCCTTCTGTGGGTTTTCACCGACACCGCCAAAGATCTTTGCGATGCGCGGGCTCTGGTGCTTGGCGTAAGCGCGGACGTTTTCTTCGATCTGCACCACGAGCTCACGGGTCGGGGCGAGGATGAGCACGCGCGTGGAACGGCGTTGGCCAGCTGGCGGGGGATTGGCGGCGAGACGTGTCAGCACGGGCAAGGTGAACGCGGCAGTCTTGCCGGTGCCTGTCTGTGCGATGCCAATCAGATCGCCGCCGGCGATGATGAGTGGGATTGCGGCTGCTTGAATGGGAGTTGGCTCAGTGTAACCGGCTTCTTGAATGGCCTGTAGGATGCTGGGACTCAAACCCAGTTGGGAAAATGGCATCGACTCAAATAATCGAGATTCAGCCTATAAGCCAGAGGTTTATCGTGGACTGACTGGACGCGCGGCAGGTTCCTGCCTACACTTGCGGGTCAAAATTACACCTTTCCACCCTCTATGTTATTCCTCGGCATTGACAGCGGCACCCAGAGCACCAAGGCAATCGTGCTAGACCTTGATAGCGGCAAAATCCTTGCCTCAGGCAGCAAAAACTATTCGCTGATCCAAGGCCTTCCCGCTGGTCATTTGGAGCAAGATCCCCAAGTTTGGCTCCAGGCGGTCGAGGCCAGCATCAAGCAGTGCCTCAAGCAAATTGGCCTGAAGAAAAAGGACATCCGTGGCATCGGTGTCAGCGGGCAGCAGCACGGACTCGTCGCCCTGGATGCAAAGGATGAAGTGGTGCGGCCAGCGAAGCTTTGGTGTGATACTTCTACCCAGGCGCAGTGTGCAGAAATCGCGCATGAATTCGGTGGTCAACCCGGCGTCATCCACCTCGCAGGGAATGCCATGCTGCCGGGCTACACCATTCCCAAGGTCCTGTGGATGAAGCAGAAGGAGCCGAAGAACTTTGCCAAAACCAAGTCCATTTTGCTGCCTCACGACTACATCAATTTTTGGCTCTCCGGTGTGAAGCGCATGGAATATGGCGATGCCTCCGGCATGGGCATCCTCAATGTTCGCACTCGGGAGTGGTGCGATGAACTCATCAACTTCATCGACCCAAGAGTGAGGGAGATGCTGCCGACGCTTGGCTTCTCCCGTGAAGCCCACGGAACCTTGCGTCCAGAGTTGGCCAAAAAGTGGGGCCTTGGTGCTGATGTGGTGATCAGCGCAGGCGGTGGTGATAACATGATGGGCGCGATCGGAACGGGGAACATTAAGCCCGGCGTTGTCACCGCCAGCTTTGGCACCAGCGGCACGCTGTATGGCGTTTCCGCCACTCCCGTGGTCGATGGCCAAGGGGAGGTCGCTGCTTTTTGCGATAGCACGGACCAATGGCTTCCGCTCGTTTGCACGATGAACGTCACCGTCGTCACGGAGCAGATCCGCAATATGTTTGGATGGGACCACAAGAAGCTGGAATCTGCAGTCAAGTCTGTCCCTGTGGGTGCCGACGGCCTCTTGATGCTGCCCTATCTGAATGGTGAACGCACCCCGAACTTGCCGAATGGGACTGGCGTCTTGCATGGCATGCGGACCGCCAACACCACCCCGGCCCACCTCGCCCGCGCAGCGGTGGAGGGAGCCACGCTGGGGCTCGCCTACGGCATGAAGCGTTTCCGTGATCTGGGCATGGCCCCAAAAGAGGTGCGATTGACCGGAGGCGGCAGCAAGAGCGCGGCTTGGCGTCAAATCGCAGCGGATGCGTTCGGCGCAGAGGTCGTCACCCTCAGCACCGCTGAAGGTGCCGCGCTGGGCGGTGCCATTCAGGCCGCCTTCGTTCAGGCGGGCTGCAAAACCAGCTACGACAAGCTTTGCAAGCAGCTCGTGAAGCTCGACGAGAAGACTCGCTGCAAGCCCGACAAAACGAATCGCGCTCTCTATGCAGCCCAATTGGAACGACAGATGGAACTAACGGGTAGGCTCGGACAGGTCGGCTGGCTTTGATCGTTCATGGCTAAGATCCGCATCAAATCCGCAGGCAAGATCATCGCATGGCTCATGCGCGGGATCGGGGCGACGCTGACCTTTGAGGTCGAAGATCGCGGCGGGGCGTTTGATACATCGCGACGCGGTATGATCTGGGCCTTTTGGCACAACCGCATGTTTCTTATCCCCTGGCTGCACGATCACTGGTTCGCCCACGTGCCAGGCACGATTTTGACTAGCCCCAGCGGCGATGGGCAGATCATTGCAGACGTTTGCGAATCCTTTGGGATCGAGGCAGAGCGCGGCTCAAGCTCAAAACCCCAGCAGGGCATGAGCGCCCTCATTGCCCTCGCGGGCAAGGTGAAGGAGGGCTACGACATCGGCATTACGCCAGACGGACCTCGTGGACCGTGTTACCAACTGCAGCCCGGCATCATCAAGTTGGCGCAGCTCACAGGCGGCGGCATCTTGCCCGTGCACATCCAGTACAGCCACGCCATCCGCTTCAAGACCTGGGATCGGTTTGAGCTACCGCTGCCCTTTGCCAAAGTAAAGATCACCTTCGATGAGCAGATGACCGTGCCCCGTCGCATGACCGAGGAGGAGTACGAGCACCACCGTGCCGCCCTCGAAGACCGCCTCAAAGCAGCGCTGCCCAAGGGGAGCTAGTCCAAGCGGGATCGTCGTACGCTCGCACATCCAGTGCACCCGAAAGCAGAGGATCTTACCGAAGAGCCCCAGGAAGCTCTGCGGATATCGCATTCCATCAGGTTCAGCCGCCCATGAACCAGCCATTTCCACCTCCACTTTTACCCCCAGAAAAAAACTCCCGACCCAGCGCAACCGCCGAGCACGGTTTCCGAAGTAGTAGTCAACCCCTTCGAATCTTGCTCTTATGAACGCACTTAAATACGCCCGAAGCACAACATTAATCCTTGTTTTAGCCACCCTTTACCTCGTCCCAAATTACGCCGAGGCCGCGATGGAAGAGATCATCGGCACATGGCGGCGCGCAGACAACTCTCTCGTCGAATTCCGGCTAGAGGGCGGCGTTTTCAGCAAGGATGTGCAGATTGGTTTTTGGCAAAAGCTACGTGACTCCCAGCAATACACCCTGCGCATCAATGGAGCTATTGGCTATTACTTCAAGACGCGGGTCACCAACTACCAGAGGGCACTGACGATGGAGCACAGCAGCACTGGCCGTCAAACCACGATTGATCGAGTCGACGACGGACCCACAGTCAATCCAGATGTCCCAGATGAACATGAAGCGATGGAACTGGAGTTTTCGGATCTCGAGATCGGCATCGAAAACGGCCTCGAATTGTTATCCAAGGTAGAACGAGAGGCTGCTGAAGCACGCCAAAAACACGCCTATGCGAGGGCGATCGGTCGCATCAGCGCCTGGATCCCTGTCGCGCAAAAGAAGGAGGCGGAAGCCAAAACCATCGCGGCCGGAATCAAGAGACAGAAGCATCGTCTCGCCGTGCTGGAAACCAAGCTTGGCAAAAAAGCCCACATCACTAATCCCGCGCCAGTCGTCGCCAATCCCATGCAACTGGGGTTCCAAAACGGCGTATATCCGCCGGGATTTCCTCCAGGATTCGTGCCGGGCACTGGGCGTTGAGGAGATGTCACGACAGTCGCTTCGTCAAACCACTGGCCTTTTTCTCTCCGCTGCGTACCGTCCGTGTGCATGACGAAACGGACCTTGCTCAACCGCCTGCTGGCGCTGCTGTTTGGCGGCGTGTTTGTGTATGCTGGGGTGATGAAGGTCATGAGCCCAATGGCCTTCCTGGATGATGTGCGGAGCTTTCAAATCTTGCCGGACCCGTACGCAGCTTGGCTGGCGCTGTTTCTTCCTTGGCTGGAGATCTTTGCCGGTGCGGCGGTGATGACTGGTGTCTTTCAACGTGGAGGGATGCTGGTGCTGAATAGTTTGTTGCTGGTTTTCCTGGGTGTGATCACAGCTTCCTGGTATCGTGGTTTGGACATTCGCTGCGGGTGTTTTGGAAAGGCCAGTGAGGTATCGCCCTATGTGGACCTCTATCTCCGTGATGGCGTTCTGCTGGCCCTAGGCCTCTGCTTGTTCTTCTGGAATTCCCGCCGTAAAGCGTCCCATGCCTGAAGCACCTGTCGCCAAGTACCACTTCGCCTCTGACAACACCTCCGGGATCTGCCCTGAGGCCTGGCAGGCACTAGATGAAGCAAACCGCGGGTTCCATCCCTCCTACGGCGATGATGAATTCACCCAGCAAGCTTGCGAAAGCTTCCGCGATTTCTT
>CAZCAL010000020.1:13530-20235 GCA_964496625.1 uncultured Verrucomicrobiaceae bacterium
CTGCGATGTGTATTTTGTGTTCAACGGCACTGCGGCGAATTCGCTCTCGTTGGCAACCCTCTGTCAGAGCTATCACTCTGTGATTGCAGGCGATTTGTCACACTGTGAGACGGATGAATGCGGCGCGCCGGAGTTCTTTTCGAATGGATCAAAGCTGCTGCTGGCAAAAACCCAGCAAGGACGTCTAGATCCAGCCGATGTGGCGCGGCTGATCACATCGCGCACGGATCTGCACTTTCCCAAACCACGCGGCTTGACCTTGAGCCAGAGCACGGAACTCGGCACGACCTATCAGCCAGATCAATTGCAGGAATTGACGTCGCTTGCCCATCAACACGGGCTGCATGTGCACATGGACGGTGCCCGCTTTTTTAACGCCCTGGCTGCGCTGAACTGTGCCCCGGCAGACATCACCTGGAGGGCGGGAATTGACGTTCTTTGCTGTGGCGGGACGAAACTGGGGATGGCGGTGACAGAGGCAGTGGTGTTTTTTGATCGGTCACTCGGCCACGAATTCGCCTGGCGCTGCAAGCAGGCAGGGCAGCTATGCTCGAAGATGCGTTTCATCTCCGCGCAGTGGTTGCGCATGCTCAGCCATGATGTGTGGCGGCGACATGCCGCCCACGGCAATGCCCTAGCGCAGCGGTTATCCGCAGGCTTGGCCGCACTACCCGGCGTGGAAATCCTCTACCCCGTCGATGCCAACGCCGTCTTCGCGAAGCTTCCTGAACCAACAAAGGATGCGTTGAAGGAGAAAGGTTGGCGCTTCTACAGCTTCATTGGCGGGGGCTCCCGCTTCATGTGCTCTTGGGCTGTAACGGAACAAGACGTGGATGCGTTGCTCGCTGACGCTGCTCAGGCAAAGTAAGGAGCCAAGACGTTGCGCGCCACTTTCAGGGCACTCATTCGGCCTTCCAAGGTCTTGCCAAAGGTATCGTCTTCCACCTCAATGCAGACCGGCCCGTTGTAGCCAACTCGCATCAATTCTGCCATGAAAGCTGGCCAATAGATCTCGCCATAGCCGGGTAGCCTCGGCTGGTGCCAGCGCAGCGGGAAGTCGAAGCGGCCCACCTCGTTGAGTGCCACTCGGTCGATCTTCACATCCTTCGCGTGCATGTGGAAGATCTTGCTGGCGAACTCCTTCAGCGGGCTCAGTGGGTCCATGTCTTGCAGTACGAAGTGCGATGGATCGTAATTTAGCCCGAAGCTCGGTGAATCAATGTCATTGAACGCTCGTCGCCAGATCGCCGGAGTGGTGAAGAGGTTTTTACCAGCAGGCCACTCGTCACGGGTGAACGACATGGGGCAGTTCTCGATGCAAATCTTCACGCCGTTGTCTTCGGCAAGTTTGATCAGTGGTCGCCAGACCTTCAAGAAGCGCGGCCAGTTCTCATCGACAGTCTTGGTCCAGTCGCGACCCACGAAACTGGTGACGTGGCTAAGCCCCAGCTTTGGTGCAGCCTTGATGACCTTTTTCAAATGATCGACGCCAGCCTTCGTCACCGCTGGATTTGGATCGAGCACATTGGGATAGTAGCCGAGCCCGCTGATGCCCACACCGTGGTCTTGGCAGAGACTGAGAATGTCCTGCGCCTGGCCCTTGCTGAGTTCATCCACGTTGAGGTGAGTGACGCCTGCGTATTTGCGCTCCGCCTTTCCGACGGGCCAGCACATCACTTCCACGGTGGCGAATTCTTCGTGGGCGGCAAACGAAAGGACGTCGCTGAGCGAGAGCTCAGGTAGGATGGCGGAGACAAAACCAAGTTTCATGGGCTTCGTTTACAGCGCTTTGGGACATTTGAAAAGGACGGCTTCACTTTGCGACCTTACCGCTTTTCACGAATTCCTCTTCGCTGAGAAAGCCATCATGGTTTGCATCGAAGACTGGGAACCGCTTGGGTGCCTCCTCAGGATCAGGTTGTTTGAACAGAAACTCCTCCTTGCTCAAGCGCCCATCCTTGTCTGCATCGCGACTGCGAAACATCGCGTGGCGATCCTTCTTCTTGGCGTCGGGCTTTTCAATCTTCGCCTTGCCCGCTTTGACCTTGATCTGCTGCTTCGCTTCGGGGTGACTCGCCAATAGGGCACGCATTGTGGTGATGACCTCAGGCATTGCGGCGGCGACGTTTTTGGTCTCCAGCGGATCTACTTGGTAATCATAGAGTTCGTATTCTGCGGTCTCGGGCTCAGCGCCGGGGACTTTCCACTCCACGAAGCGGTAACGTGGAGTTCGGATCGCACGTCCAAGGCGCTCGCCTCGTGGATAGACGTGGATGACATGATCGCGTGCAGTTTTGCTGGGGTCATCAAGCACCGGTGAAAAGCTCCGCCCGTCCAGTCCACTGCGGGCGGGTAATCCAACGAGATCGCTCAGCGTCGGATAGATGTCGGCAGTCTCCACCATCGCATTGGTCTTGGCACCGGATGTTTTGCCTGGCGCGGCGATGATCAGCGGGATGCGGGCGGCCTGCTCGTAGTTGGTGTGTTTGCACCACATGCTATGATCTCCCAGATGCCAGCCGTGGTCGCCCCACAGAACAATGATCGTGTTTTTATCCAACCCCGCCGCATCCAAGGCTGCGAGCACCTTCCCGATCTGGGCATCGGTGTAGCTCATCGCTGCATAATAACCATGGATGAGTCGGCGCGTATTTGCTGCGTCAATCGGCCCGACCTCAGGCATGTCAGAGTATTGGCGCAGTTCGCCGCCAAACTGCGGCGCGTATTCGGGGGCACCCTGTGGAGGCTCGTCAGTCTGCGGCATTGGCAAGGTAGCGGGATCATACATGTCCCAGTATTTTTTGGGCGCGACGAAGGGCAAGTGGGGGCGAATGAAGCCGACTGCGATAAAAAATGGCTGCTCTAGATGCTGGGCGGCAGCCTGGAGGCGGCGGATCGCTTCTTCAGCCGTATTGCCATCTCCATAAGCGTCATCTCCCACATCGGCGGACTCTGTCGCAGCACCCCTCGGACCGCCAGATTTGGAAGGGCGAGTCGATGAGGTGCTCTCAGGAAGCACATAGGTGGGGGCCTTCGATTTCCAGCTAGGCACGCTCCACGAGGCGGCATCGTCAATGTTGCCGTGGCCGACGTGCAAGATCTTGCCCATACCTTCCGCGCTGTAACCATTCTGCATGAAGTGCTGGGTCAACGTCACTGCCTCCGGCGCAGCAAAGCGGAAGTGTGTCCCCAAATCATAGATGCCCAGTGTTTGCGGACGCAGGCTGGTCATCAACGTGTTGCGGGAAGGCGAGCAGACAGCTTGATTGCAGTAAGCAGATTCAAAGAGAACACCGCGCGCCGCCAGCCGGTCAATATTGGGTGACTTCGCCGTGGCATCGCCGTAGCAGCCGAGCACCGGCTTCAAGTCGTCCACGCAGATCAGCAGGACATTTGGCTTCGCGGCGGCGGCAGCAGTCCAAGCGACGGCAAAGAAAAGGGGGAGCAGGAGCGGCTTCATGAGCCTTTGGAAACGGCTCCGAAGCCATCAAGATTGCGAAAATCCATCCCCCCAAAAACAAGTCCGCCTCTTCCCAACGCTGGTTCTTGCGCGGAAAGAGGCGTCCGAGTGTAAGTTGGCTTCAGCTTACATGCCTTTGCATTTGGCGCAATCGGACTTGGCCATGCCGTGAGGGCACTTTGCAGGGGCGCTGCAGCAGGAGCCGCCAGTGGCGCAAGAGTCCTTTTTGGAGAATGGACAGCTGGTGCAGTTGGAAAGGGAAAGACCAACGATGGCAAGGACGACGAGTTGAAGGATGGATTTCATGGATGATTCGATTTAATGTGAATTGACCGGAAAAATGAATGGGGGCGACCCCGGACAAACCGCGCCCCATGCTTCAGACGTACGTTGCGCGGAAATATTCCCGATCATTTTTCACTCTGCCAAGCCATCCTTTTTGACCAAGGTCATCACACACTCCAAATGGCGGGTTTGCGGAAAAAGATCAAAGGGCTGAACTCGGCGCAATTCATATCCTGCTGCATCCAGGAGGGCCAAATCTCGCATTTGAGTGGCGGGGTTGCAGGAAACATACACGATCCCTTTGGGGCCAAAGGCTTGCAATTGATCGAGGAATCCGGCGCTGCACCCGGCGCGCGGTGGATCAATGATAACAACGGTATCGGCTCCAGCCTGAGAGACGTCGGCAAAAATCTGCTGTGCGTCGGCAGCGGTAAACTTGCAGTTTGCCAAGCCGTTCAGCTCGGCATTGTGGCGGGCCTTGGCGACGGCTGTCTCAGAGATTTCCACGCCTGTGACCTCTGCGAAATGGGGTGCGGCACAAATGCCAAACAGCCCACTGCCGCAATAGGCGTCCAGTAGGTGCGGCGCTCCCGTCGCGCGGGCCTCGTTGAGGACGTATTCGACGAATTGCGGGAGGATGAAAGGGTTATTCTGAAAGAAATCACCTGCCTGGAATTCGAATCGCATCCCCAAGACATTTTCCACCGCCAATTCGTCAGGGCGCTTTAGGACTTGCCCACTTGCAGCACGCAGCAGGACCGTGGCACCGTTTTTGTAGCTCGCGGCGGCGGTATGAACTGCTGCTCTTGCCTCGGTTAGCGCCTTGTTCAGCTCTGGCATGGCGATTGGGCAGTGCTCCACGTCCACGAGCGCCTGACGGCTACCGCAACGGAGGAATCCGATCTCACCGATGCTGCCCTCCCGCGGTTTCTGAAAGTGCGGTGTGATCTTTGAGCGATACGCGAACTCAACAGGCGATGAGATCACCTCCTCCACTTCATGCTCAATGCGGGCGAGTCGAGTGAGGAGTTCGGCCACCTGCTTGCGCTTTAGTTTCAACTGCTCGGGATAAACGAGATTTTGATACTGACAACCACCGCAGGTGCCAAACAGTGGGCAGACGGGCTCACGACGGTGCGGCGAAGGCTCGATCACCGCTATGAGATCTGCCTCACTGTAGTTCTTGCTGTTGCGAAAAACACGGCAACGGACACGCTCCCCAGGCAGCGCAAAGGGCACAAAAACCACCCAACCATCGACCCTCGCGACGCCTGCGCCTTCATTCGTGACATTATCGACTACCACCTCCATCTCGTGATGGTAGGCGAAGGGGTGGGGATGAAATTTCTTGGGTGGACGACGGGCGGGTTGCTCCATTCCGCAACCCATACCCGTTCAATCACCGGGAAGCAACTGGCGACGCTGGGGTCACTGTTTTGGCGCAATCTCAGCCACCGCTTTGGCGATGATTTCCTCGATTCCGGAAGCAAATCGGGTGGGCCTCCCGTAATAGAGCATCGCGCCGCCGCCCTCATATCCGCCCTCTTCCCACACGCGTTGGGACGGAATGTAGCATGGCACATCGTTGGTGTACGAGTTCACCCAAGTGCGATCCTGGCCAAACGTTTTCTTGAATCTCAGACCGTAATCGACCACGACCTCGCCCGGCAGATTGATCACTGTCAGACCGCCGCCGATAGACCAAGCCTGCACACGGTAGTCCAGGCCATCTGGCACGGGTTTGCCTTCATCCAGCATCGCCAAAAAATGCTTCGCGTGGTAGCTCGTCCACTTGTTGGTACTCCCGGCCAGCGTTTCCCATTCCTGGCGGGTGCGGGGCGTATCGAAAGGTAGTCGCACCGTTTTTGCGGCGCAGGTGATTGGACCGGTGAGGGGCTTCATCGCTCCGCTACTAACGCGCTGCGCCTCCGTGGCCAGCTCGGTTCCATGCTTCACCGCCAGCTCGATCTCTCGGCGTGGATACGGATTTTGGTCCGCACCGCAGCCAATCGCGGTGAGGGCGATTGCACCAGGGAAACGCTTCTGCATCTCTTCCTGCGCACAGCCCGCCCAATCTGCATGGATTTGATTCAGGCCGAGAGTCGTGCAGTGGCAGGCGTAGCTGGTAAAAATCGCCCGCACTTTGCCATCGGTGCCCGTCACGCGGAGGACTGGCAGGGCGTGATCGACGATGCCACCGGGATTTTCGCTGTTGCTAAAACCCGCCGGTGTTTTGAGGCGGCGGTTGCCGGCAAACTTTACGTCACCCTGCGCCCAATCGACGGCAGCGGGTGCCAGCCCATCCAGAGCCTCGCTGACGGCGGTGACGATCTTAGCCGTAAGTTCCTCGGTATACTGATCGATGTGTGCCTTTTCTGCCGGGCTGACGTCTTGGCCAAAAAGCATTGTCAGCACCCCCCGCAGCATGGGCGCGCAGTGGGTGTGGCTGGAATGAAGCGAGAGGCGTTCTTCCTCCACCGCATGGCCATTCTTGCTGAGTCTCGCCAGCACTTCGGTGCGGAGAAAATCCGGCACGCCGCAGTTGTCCACCGTGATCAGCACCACCGGATTCTCATCTTGCCACTTCAGCGCCAACGCCTTGGCATGGATGTGCTGCAGAACGCCTTCGTTCTCCATGGTGCGATTCCCGTAACCGCTGAGCCGGACCGGATAATCAGGAGTAATGTCAATCTGCGCAGCACCCGCTCGCCATCCCGACTCCGCGCCCCCTGCGGAAAGGGAAGGGAAACATGCCAAAAGGGCAGAGGCGATGACGAGGAAGCGAGGTAGTTTCATGCGGGAACAGGTACGCCTAATGCAGCGCCTGTTTCGGCAAAACCGACAGAATTCCCGCCGTTTTTCAGGCTTTGAGCAGCCACTTCACCCAAAAAGCGCGATATCGTTTGACGAAAGGATTGCGGCAGCTACTATCCCGGCCCCTTTTTCACCCCCATTTCAAG
>CAZCAL010000021.1:0-730 GCA_964496625.1 uncultured Verrucomicrobiaceae bacterium
GCTGTTCTATCTGAGATACACTGAAAAGATGGAGATCCTTCGCCTGGTGATTCTGCATTTTCTTCAAGCTTGGAAGCTTGCCAGATCGTGAGAGCGCAAGGAGTTCTTCAGCCGAGAGCAACCGCTCTGCGACGAAGGCGGAATCGCGCCAGAAGTCCGTCTTTAAGAATGTCTGCAATGCACCAGCGAAGTCGTTGTTGGCGACTTGTGCTACACCCAAGTCCGCTAGGAGCAGATGACGCTTGACCTTGGGGTAATTTTCGTGAGTTAGCGCCCCGTTGCTTTGAAGTTGTTCGCTTTCATAGTCGCTTCGTGCAAGGTCGGTTGCATTTGGAAGTTGTTTACCCATCTGCTTCAAAAATCGGAGCGACTCTTTGCGATTTCCGTGTTGTGCGGCGAGTTTGCCTCGGAGCGCAAGGGCAGTCACATCATCGTTTGGTGCCATTTGGATCCAACGTCTGGCTTCTTCGAACTTAGCCGCGTTGTAGTAAATCCAAGCGATCAAAGTGGTCTCTTTCTGATCTTTGATCGCCGCCTGCTCAAATGAATCCAGCCAATGAGTAAGGTCGTCGTTTGGAGTTGAGTTTCCACGATACTGAACACCAAACTGCCAACCGACTGTGTTCTGTGCCACTTCAACAAGATGGAGCAACTGCACTTTGCGGAGGTATGGGTCCGCCAAAATTTCGCCAGCAAACTCCGCCGTCCATGCTTCATGGGTCCATCGATC
>CAZCAL010000021.1:740-6350 GCA_964496625.1 uncultured Verrucomicrobiaceae bacterium
AGCCTCCGCTCGACTGTGACCAAGTGCTGCGCGGAGCATGGAAGAGCGACGCCATTCGGCAGCGCTCACTTCTTCGTGGTGGGGGAGGTCAGACGCTGGTCTTCCCAGAATGTGTGTCGCCTCAATACCTAAATGCAGGCAGTCCTTGGAGCCGGCTTTACTGAGCTTCCGGGTCTCGTTCAACCAGCGGCCTTGCTGATCGTGATCGGCAGGTGGAGTGATGCGGAAGAGCATCCATGCTGCCCAGGTGCTGCGCCATTGGCGGCGTTCTGGTGGTAGCTTGAGAAGGCGCTGCCAGATTTCACGTGCCTCTTTGTCGGGATCACCAACCGCAAGGCCAACTGCATCCATCCGGGCAGCAGCTCCCCGAATGTAAAGTTGGATGTCCTCGGGGAGCGGCGTGATCACGCTCTCCAGTGAATCCTTCGCCTGCGTCCAGGGTTGGGCTGCGGTCGAGTCCACTGGCTGCATTTTCTGATCGGACTGATCGCCCCCGTAAATCATCGCACGGCGGAGTTGGCGATAACTACCGAGCCATTGCTGGCGTTCGTCAGCCGTTGGAAACATAGACTCTGCCAAGCCCTCCATTTCCTGCATCTCAAGATCTAGAGTGAATGCGGGGGTGCCGGGTTTGGCGCTGCTCTGAATGTCTGCGCTTTGAGGCAAGGCGACCAGATACAGCTCGCTGGTGAAGTGAAAAAGTGGAGGCTGGAGGATTCCTCGGGGTTTATCGAGAGCGTCTTCAGGAAAAAATGGGCCGCATGCAAGGACGGTTGCCACAGTCAGTGCACTCAATCCAAGAATCGATACCGCAGCGATACGTGCTCCGTTCATTTGCAGGAGGATAATCGATTCTCGATGCAAAGCGCAAGCTCATCGACTGGTCATTACCTGAATTTTTTGAGTGGTGTCTTCGGTGCGCAATCGTATCCAGCCGACAGCAATCCGTTGGCCGGGATGCACTCTGGCTTGCTTTGTCGAGTCGTTACGTCGAAGCCTGAGGTGGCCTGCATCATCCAATACAACGGTGTAATCCCGCAGTCCGTCGCTGGCTGCGGCGCTACCACCTGCCCAGGTTAAGTCGATTTGTCGGGGGAGTTCGTCGGGCGCATCGCCGTTTTGACTCAGCCGGATGGTCAAGAGAGCGTTCTCACCGGCTTCGACGTCTGCTGTCCAACCACGCTGAAGCGGGGTGCCAAGTACCACTTTCGCCAATACCTCCATAGGCCAATTGAGTCTATCGGAGGCTACGGGTAGGCGATACCACACGACTGACTTTAGCAGTTCAGGGGCACTCTGTTTCCACTCCTTCAAAAGGTCAGCCATTGCGAAGGCGTCGCTGTCCAAAACGGCGTAGTCCTGTGTATTCAGTGGGAAATCAGTGGAAAGATCTTCCCCGTGTACTTCGCTGACTCTTCCGTTCATGCCAAAAACGACAACGCATGAGTAGGTCGGCAACGCGACACGGAAGGGCACATTCACTGCGACTGCTCTTGCGATGGATGCAGTGGTTTCGCTTTGGTCGATCAAAGAGAGGCCGCGGTGCTTCTCGGGAAGATGAAGAGAGTGGACCTGGAGCACATAGCCTGGCGTGAGTTTAAGCAGGTCCGCAATCGTTGACTGATTGAACCATGAGGGGAGGGCGGTGATTGTGATCGGCGTCGGCGCAACTTCAGGTTTTAGCTTGGTCAGTAACTGGGCGTAAGTGCTGAGTTTGGATTCAGGGCAGTCGTAGTCGAGTTGGATTTCGTCTAGTGCCAAGCGTTCGCCCGCGAACTCCTTGCGGATATTGGAGAGGAGTTCTTGGAGTGGTGCGGTGGAGGCAGCGTCCCACCCGGTTTTTGCTGCACTGGCATGAATGCGAACAACTGCACCGACTCGTCCCCCGAATGACCGGAGACTTTCCCAGTCCAGATGAATGCGTGTCGTCAAGGCGCGCCCGTCCTTAAAGCGTAACTCTGCTGCAAGAATGTGAAGTGCTTCAAAGGTCCCAGTGGCTCCGCGAACTGCCTCGCAGACCTGCGGTGTCCAATTCCGTTGCCAGACAAACGCCTGCGATGGGAGCGGTGCGATGCGGTGGTGTTTCTCCACAATCAGTTCTTTACCGCAACTTGCCAACAGTGCAGCACAGATGAGAATGAGGCGGGCCATGGCAATTTTTCGCCGTGAATCTAACGTCTAAACGATCGATAAATTTGGATCGACGTCGGTCTCCAGCGGCGAGCTGTGGCCGAGGGCGTGATGCTGCGCGGCGGTAAAGGCGATCATTCCTGCGTTGTCTGTGCAGAGAGCTGGCTCGGCGAGCAGCAACTCCATTCCGGCTTTGGTCGCACGTTCTTGGAGGCGTTTGCGGAGGTGACCATTGCAACTGACGCCTCCACTGACGGTGAGAAGCTTTTCACCATGGATGCGGGCGGCTAGCACGAGCTTTTCGACGAGGACTTCGACGATGGCTTCCTGCACGGAGGCGCTGAGGTCGGCGATGACCTGGGGCTGGGTGAGATCAAGCTTGGGGAGTTCATACAGCACGGCGGTCTTGAGGCCGCTAAAGCTGAATTCCAGACTGCGCCCATCGAGAAAACTTCGTGGAAAGGCGAAGGCTTTGGGGTTACCGACGCGCGCCATTTTATCAATCTCAGGACCGCCGGGGTAGGGTAGGCCGATCATTTTGGCGATCTTGTCGAAGGCTTCGCCAGCGGCGTCATCGCGCGTGCGGCCGAGTAATTCATAGTCGCCGACGGCTCGCACTTTGACGAGCATGGTGTGTCCGCCGCTGACGATAAGGGCGATGCAGGGCCGGACGGGCCCAGCCGAGCCGATGAACGGGGACAACAGGTGGCCTTCCATGTGATTTACGGCGATGTAGGGCCTGCGAGTTGTGACCGCCAAAGCCTTGGCCATGGAAGTGCCAATCAGCAGGGAGCTGACAAGTCCAGGGCCGCTGGTCGCTGCAAAAGCTGCACAGTCTTCGAGCCTGATGCCTGCCTGGGCGAGAACGTCTGCCACGAGGGGGCGGACGTGCAGGATGTGATTGCGAGAGGCTACCTCTGGCACGACGCCTCCGTAAAGGCGATGAATGTCTGCCTGGGAGAAGATGCGACTGGCGAGCAGGCTGCCGTCGAGGGTGCAGATGGCGGCGGCGGTTTCATCGCAGGAGGACTCCAGCGCGAGGATGCAGTGCGGCATGGGGCGTTCTTTGCTCTAGGGCTTGGTGGCGTCCGCAGGGACTTCGACGGACGACGGGCCGAGGAGGGCGTCGAGCTTTGGTGGCACGGTGGGAATCGTGGGAGTGGCGGCGGGCTTTTCCTGTGCCTCCCGCTGTTTGGCGAAGAGGTCAAAGACGAGCACGCCTTTGAGGGCATCCACAGCGCGCTCGAGCTGGCGGTCACCGAGTTCTGCGAGTTCGAGCGCAGCGACATCCCCGGTGCCGTGGGAGTTGCGCCACTTGCTGACGCGGAATTCTTCTTCGGTGGACAAAACGGAGACAATGTCCGGCTCCACCCCATGCTCATGGATGGTGCGGTGACTGGGGGTGAAGTAGCGGGCGGTAGTCAGCCGCATGGCTGCGCCGTTATTCATCGGCAGGATGGTCTGGACGGAGCCTTTGCCAAAACTCGTGGTGCCGATGACAAGCGCTCGCTTCAGGTCCTGCAATGCGCCTGCAGTGATCTCCGCAGCGCTGGCGCTGCCCTGATTGATGAGGACGACGACTGGGTACTGGCGCGGCTTTTTGCCATTGCGTGCCGGGGTGCGATAGGGCGGGGGATTCTGCGATGCGACACGGCCTTCTGTGGTGACAACGACGGTGCCTTCGGGGAGGAACTCGCCACACATGGCGACGGCGCTATCGAGCAGTCCGCCAGGATTGTTGCGGAGATCGAGGATGAAGGCCTGCATGCCTTGCTTTTCCAATTCGTCTAGCGAGGCGCTGAGGTCCTTTACCGTCGCTTGGGTGAATTGGGAGATGCGTGCGTAGCCGATTTTGTGGTCGCCAGAGAGCTTGGTGTGAACAAGCATGGGATCAAGCACAGAGGTCTCCTGCAGGGTTTCGCGGACGAGATTGAACTCGAGAAATTGTCGGGTGCCTGGGCGGCGGAGGGTCAGGCGGACGCTTTCGCCAGCTTTGCCTTTGAGGAGTTGCATGGCCTCAGCAACGCCCACGGTATCGGTGAGCACATCGTTGATTCGGACGATTTGATCCCCGGAAAGGACGCCTGCGCGGGCGGCAGGACCGTCTTCGCGGACGGTGACGATGATGAGGCTGTTTTGGCGAAGAGCGACGGTGATGCCGACGCCCTCTGAGGTATCGCTCTGCTCGCGCTGCACGTCCTCAAAGACGGTGCGTCCCATCCATTCACAGTGGGGATCCAACCGGCTGAGCATGCCTTCCAGTGCTCCTTCGACCAGGTCTTCGTAGGTCACCTTATCGGCGGCGACGTAGTTTTGCCGAATGATCTCCATCGCTCGGGTGAGAAGTTCCATCTGCCGATAGGCGTCATCTGGCGGTGGCACGGTGAGGCTGGAAGAGTCATCGTCCGCCGGGGTCGGCGCGATGGGAGCCGAAGCAGGTGCGACTGGGGTAGCCTTGGGTTTTGCTGGTTCGGTAGCGGGCTTCGCGGGTGCTGGTTTTATGGCGGCGGGTTTGGCGGGCGCAGTCGGCGCAGGTGCGGCGGCGGGCTTGGGCGCGGGAGGGCCCTGCTGTGCATGAAGCCAGCAGGGCAGAACGAGGAGCGAGATGAACAGGGCGATCCGCATGAGGCAATGATGGTACAAGATCGGCCCGCCTGACAGTGTTTTTACGAGCTATTTTGGAGGTCCCACATGCCAGTCCAGCGCTGTGAAAGTGGTGGGTTTGCCGTTTTCTAGGCGGTCCCACTCCACTGGGGCGGCGGTTTTGACTGGGAAATCGTGTCCATGGAAACGCAGGCGCAGCGGTCCAGCTACGTCTGTCTTTTCCAACCAAAAGCGTAGTTTGACCTCCTGCGAAGCGCTTGCTGAGAGCTGCGGCGGTGGATCTGCTGGCAAGAAAAACGCGGGAACTTCGCGATCTGTGCCTGTCAGCAACTGGATGTCTGGTGCCTTTAGGACGATGGGTCTGACGGTGGGATTCTGGATGCGAAGATCGAGATCGAGCCGGGCATTGCCATAGTCGCGCTCCAGGGTGGAGCGGCGAACTTGAATGAGATCCGTGGTTTCGACTGAAGACGAGGGTTCGGCGGGCGGTGCTTCATTGGAGGCCTTTGGCTGACCCAGGAGGACCCACGCGGCAAGGCCGCCTCCGATCAGGAGCAGGAACCAAACTTCGATGCGTTGAAAAAACTTCATGTCTGCTCATGGTGGCAGCTTCCAGCCTGGGTGCAAGAGTCGAGCTCTTGCGGCTTATTCTTCCCTCTTCCTTTTTGATTATGTCTCGGCTCATCCATCCTCTTGCATTGGCTTGTTTTGTTATCCTCGGTTCTTCAGCCTCACGCGCAGAGGAGCATTGGTTCAAAGGCAATACGCATACGCACACGCTGTGGAGTGATGGGAATGACTTTCCCGAAATGATTACCGACTGGTATGTGAAGCAAGGCTACCAGTTCCTGGCACTTTCGGATCACAACATCCTTT
>CAZCAL010000021.1:6360-18233 GCA_964496625.1 uncultured Verrucomicrobiaceae bacterium
ATCACGCTTGGCCGCAAGGTTTTGGATAAGTATCTGGACCGCTTTGGCGCGGATTGGGTCATCACCCGGACAGGCGCAGATGGACAGAAGGAGGTCAGGCTGCGGACGTTGGCGGAGATTCGCACGCAGTTTGAGAAGCCGGGAGTGTTTCAAATGATTGAGGCAGAGGAAGTGACGGCCAGTTGGAATAAGGTGCCGATCCACATCAACGCGATTAATGTGGGCGAGGTGATCGAACCGACGAAGGATTTGGCCACGATCCGCGAAGTGATGCGCGCAAATTTGATCGCCATTGCAGAGGAGGCACAGCGCTCTGGGAAGCCGGTGCTGGCCCACATCAATCATCCGAATTTCCGTTGGGCACTGACGGCGGAGGATCTGGCGCATGTTTTGGAGGATCGCTTTTTTGAGGTGTACAACGGCCATCCACAGACCTGGACTTTGGGGGACGCAAGCCGACCTGATACGGCCACAGAGCGCATCTGGGACATCGCGAACACGATCCGCATCGCAGAGCTGAAGGCTCCGCCACTTTTTGGCATCGGTAGTGATGACTCGCACCACTATCATGGGGGTAGTTCCACTCCGGGGCGTGGCTGGGTGATGGTGCGGGCGGAGAAGCTGGAGCCAGACACGATCATTCGCGCCATGCAGGCGGGGAATTTTTACGCATCGAGCGGTGTGACCTTGGATGAGGTGAATTTTGATAAAGCCAAAGGCGAGCTGCGCGTGAAGGTGGCAGCTCGTGCTGGGGTCAAGCATGTGGTGGAGTTCCATGGCACAAGAAAGGACTATGACCGTGCTGTGGTGCGCATGCCCGCACCCGCTGGCGATGGGCCGAAGGAGCGGCTGTCCTACACATCATCGGTGGGCGCTGTGCTGGCCCGCGTGGAGGGTGATGAGGCGGTTTATACGCTGAAGGGTGATGAACTCTATGTGCGTGCGACGATCACCTCGGATGCAGCGGCGACAAACCCTTCTTACGAGGGTGAAAAACAAATGGCCTGGACGCAGCCAGTGGGCTGGCAGCCTTGATGGTGACGATGCTTGAATGCACTGACCTTTTTTTGAATACTGATCCGATGATGAAACGAACAATTCTGGTGGCGGCGATTTTTTGCCTTGGGTGCGGGGAGCTGGTTCGAGCTGAAGACTGGCCGATGTGGCGAGGGCCGCGTATGGATGGCACTTCACTCGATGTGGGATTCCCGACAAAGGTCGATGGCAATGTGACTTGGTCCGTGGAGTTGCCAGGGGAAGGCCATGCATCACCCATCGTGTTTGGGGATCGAGTCTTTACGGTCAGTGCGGTGGCAGAGACGGAAGAACGAGTGCTAACCAGCGTGGATCGCGCCACTGGAAAGATCCTTTGGACGAAGCCTGTTCTGAAGTCCCCGATGGAGAGCAAGCACAAGCTTAATAGCCATGCCTCCAGCACCCCTGCGACGGATGGCGAGAAGGTCTTTACTGCCTTCCTGGATCAAACGGACGTGGTGGTGTCTGCCCATGATTTTACTGGGAACAAAGTGTGGCAGGTGCGTCCAGGAAAGTTTGCCTCGAAGCATGGATTTTGCAGTTCGCCGATCCTCTTTGAAGACAAGGTGATCGTGAACTGTGACCATGATGGCGATGGCTACATCGTCGCGCTAGCACGCGCGGATGGTCATGAACTCTGGCGCATCGAACGTCCGAATAAGACCCGCAGCTACTGCGCGCCGATGATTCGTGAAATGGCGGGCAGAGTGCAGATGGTGCTGTCTGGCACGATGTGTGTGACAAGCTATGATCCGCGCGACGGCAAATTGATCTGGATCATTGATGGTCCGACGGAGCAGTTTGTGGCCTCGCTCGTTTACAATGAAGGGGCTGGATTGCTATTCATGACAGGTGGATTTCCTGAACATCACATCCTGGCCATCCGGCCAGATGGCACTGGGAACGTGACCGATACGCACATCGCTTGGCGCACCGTGAAGGGGGTGTCTTATGTGCCGAGCCCCGTGTCCTGTGGCGACTATTTTTTGGTCGTGTCTGACTCTGGCATCGCGCACTGTTTCGCAGCAAAGACAGGGGAAATCCAGTGGGAGGAACGAGTCAAAGAACACCACGCATCCCAAGTGACAGCCGAGGGTGTCGCTTACTTCATCAATGACTTCGGAACGATGCGCGTCGTCAAGCCTGGACCAACCTACGACCTGAAGGCGGAGAGCGAGATCGGTGAGAAGGTCTTTTCTTCTCCAGCGCTCAGCGACGGGCAGATCTTTGTGCGGGGTGCCTCGCGCTTGGTTTGCCTTGGGGCTCGAAAGTGATACGTCTAAACTTCGTGTCCTTGCTTCTGCAGCACGCTCTGCACCTCGCCACGGAGGGGGATGCCCTCCTGTGCGCCGACTTTTTGTGTCGCTAGGGCACCCGCTGCGTTCGCCCAGACGACGGCATTGATGAGTGATGCTCCTTCAGCGATTTGGCAGGTATAGGCACCAGCAAAGGCATCACCTGCACCTACGGTGTCAATTGGCTTTACTTTGATTGTGGGCACGGCTTCGCAGGTGTCTTGGGAGAGGATCAATGTTGGGTCTCCGCCTCTGGTGACGACCAGCGTCTGGACCTTCTTTGCAGACAGCTTCTTTCTCCACGCGGTGGCCTCCTTGGCCATGTGCGCAGGATTGAGGTCAAAAAGGGCTCTCGCCTCGGCTTCATTGACGATGAGGTGCTGAATGCTTACTTTTCCCCACGGGAAGTCCGCGTTCGCTGGGGAAGGATTCAGAACGACGGGCACTCCGGTCTGGTTGGCAATCGTGATGGCGTCAACGACGGTTTCAAGTGGCACTTCTAACTGCACCAGCAGAGCCTTTGAGACGGCAATCCGGGAGCGCTGCATTTTGACGGTAGGGCCGCTGAGTTGGCCGTTCGCCCCAGGAATGACAACAATCTGATTTTCCCCGGCTGCATCGACGGTGATGAATGCTGAGCCGGTGGGTTGATTGCGGATGCTGCCAACGGCACTGCAATTAATGCCTTCTCGTCGCAGGTGATTGCGGTAGTCGCGCCCATCTGGATCATCGCCCAAGCAGCCGATGAATGAGACGCTGCCCCCGTGTCGGGATGCGGCGAGCGCTTGATTGGCCCCTTTCCCTCCGAAGCGTCGGGTCACGCCACACGCGGCCACGGTCTCACCGGGCAAGGGGAGTCGCAAAACCGACGCAATGAGGTCTAAGTTTAGCGAGCCCACCACCGTGATTGGTGCGGAGGAGGGAAGAGACATGGATTGTTTATGGATGCGTTTGTTTGAATGTGCCAGCAGCATTTCGTCGCATTTCCAATCAAGATTTGCGCAGGATTTTGTTGTTTGGGGTGTATTATTAACTTGTTGTGGCGGGCGGAGGCTTCACGTCCCATATTCTTTTTGACGGAAGGGATTTACATCCATGAAATTATTATTGTCGCTGATTTGCTTCGTTGTCGCGGGTTTGGCGGCGGCCTATGCCGTCGAACCAATCGTTATCAAATCGGCATTGCCGGCCAAAATGCTGCCGTTGAAGCCCAAGCTTCCGCCAGTTCGAACTTATCATGACGTGCTGTCGGTAATTCCGCAGGATATGGAGCCGGGAAATGCCTCTCGCTGGGGCCAGTCTGAGAAGGATGTGGCTAATATCATTCTCAAGAAGAAACTCACCGATGTTGGGCGGGCGGTGTCCATGAAAGTCCGTGTGTCAGAGGTCTCGGATTGGGGGCGCATGATCGTTTGGGCGACGCTCGAAAACGACGAAGGGTATGCCATTCGAGTGTTTGCGGGTGCCGATAATCCCGCTTTTTTGCCACAGTTGGCCACCCTCAAGCAGGGTGACTTCATTCTGTTGGAGGGGTCGCTAGAAAAGGTCCTCTTCGAGCAACTCTGGGGAAGTCCGGCGTTATCGATCTGCGTGAAGGAGGGGAAAGTGACAAAGCTTCTGCCCAATGGTCTCCCAGCCCCGCGTCCAGCATCGATCAATCTGACGGTGGTTTCTGCCGTGTACGGTTCGGGCACCAACTTTGCCGATGTGACGGAGCGGGTGAAGGGAATGCTCAAAGAACCGGGTTCTGAATTTGCGGCGACTCCCCACTGGCTGGGCGCGGATCCCACACCAGGCAGGAACAAGGCATTGGTGGTGGTTTATCTGGTGGGCGTCCAGCGGCATGTATTCACCGTCGGAGAAGGTGGCGAGATCAGCGCTGCGCGGATGGTGAAACCGGCTGAGTAGAGACGGGACATGGGTCTCTCAGCGGCTCTCCTGACTTAAACTTGCATCCGCAGAGACAGATACTTTCGCAGCGCTAGGGAGTGGCTTTCGTCGGTGGTCAGGGTCAGCAGATCGGTATGGTGGCGGCGGAGACCATCGCGAATTTGTTCCTGGAAATTGGCGAGAACCTCGAGGTAGCGTTGTCGAATAGCAGCCGGATCTGCTTGGACAAAGTCTTCATCGTTTTCCAAGTTCTCAAAACGCGCCCAACGGCCAAACGGAAACTCCAATTCATCGCGATCCCACAGCTGCATCACAATGACTTCATGGCCTTTTTTGCGCAGCACCCCAATGGCTCGGAGGAGAGGGACAGGGTCATCAAAAAAGTCTGAAATCAGGATGACCATTCCGCGGCGCTTCAGGCGGCCGACCAAGGATTCGATCACGGGTGCCAGCGCCGTCTCTTTCCCGGGTTCCGTCTTTACCAATGTATCCAGCATCTGATGGAGGTGGGTGATCCGGGTGCGATTCGGGATGATTTCGCGGATCTTCGAATCAAAGGTAATCAGGCCCACCGCATCTTGCTGTGACATCAGCAGGTAGGCGATGGATGCGGCGAGTTTTCTGGCGTAGTCGAACTTAGAAATGCCAGCGGTGCCCTTGTAGGCCATGGAGCCACTGGCATCCAGAACGATGGTCGCGCGGAGGTTCGTTTCCTCATCGTATTCCTTGATGTAAAAGCGGTCGCTCCGACCAAAGATCTTCCAGTCGAGTCGGCGAATCTCATCCCCCTGGACGTAAGGCCGATGCTGGCGAAACTCCACACTGAATCCCTTGTGCGGCGAAGCATGAAGCCCCGTCGTGAATCCTTCCACCACCGTGCGTGCAAAGAGCTGGAGGCTCTGGAGGCTGGTGATGTCTTCGGCTTGGAGGAGATCGCTGAGGGCGGGCATTTTTTGAGTAAAGAGTAATCAGTTATCGGTCATTAGTGGGCTGTCCTGGCAAAATGGAGAGGCTTTTCCGACATTGAATGAATCATTGCGCCGATCTCGCGAGAGGGCGAAGACATCGGGTAACCGTCTTTCGCATTCAGCTATCCTGCATCGACTGCTGGTTAGGCGTTGGTGGCTGCGGGCTCAAAATCTTATCACTGAAAACGGATTACTGCTCACTGATTACTGATCACAAAACCGCCCCCACCGCCCCACCCGCCCGAGCCACCAACTCTGCAACAATCATATCCACCGTGATCCCTTCCGCCTCTGCATGGAAGGTTGGGACTAAGCGGTGTCGGAGGGCTGGGGCGGCCAGTGCCTGGACATCTTCAATGGTGACGTGGGTGCGGCCTTTCAAGAGGGCGCGGACTTTGCTGGCGAGAACAATTTGCTGACTTGCGCGTGGCCCAGCACCCCAGGAGAGCATCTCCTTCACGTAGTCGCTCGCATCAGGTTCTGCGGGGCGTGTGGAGCGGACGAGGTCCAGCACAAAGTTCACGACATGATCGGGCACCGGAACCTTGCGGGCCAGCGCTTGCGCGGCCTGGAGGTCCTCCGCAGTGAGCACGGGCTCGATCTCGTCAGAAATCGTGCCAGTGGTGCGGGCAATGATCTCGCGCTCATCGTCACGTGTGGGGTAATCCACTTTGATGAGGAAGAGGAATCGGTCCTTTTGGGCCTCGGGAAGGGGGTAGGTGCCTTCTTGTTCGATGGGGTTTTGGGTTGCCAAAACGAAGAAAGGCTTTGGAAGGGAAAAAGTCTCCTGTCCAACGGTGACGGAACGCTCCTGCATCGCTTCCAGCAGCGCGGCCTGAGTCTTTGGCGGCGTGCGATTAATTTCATCGGCGAGGATGATTTGGGAAAAGATCGGCCCTGGCTGGAAGGTCAACTTGCGGCGGCCAGTCTCGGCGTCTTCCTGGATGATTTCTGTGCCAGTGATGTCTGCGGGCATCAGATCTGGGGTGAACTGGATGCGGCGGAAGGAGAGGTGGACGGCATCCGCCAGGGACTTCACCAGCAGGGTCTTCGCCAGCCCTGGGACGCCCTCAAGAAGGCTGTGCCCACCCGCAGCAATGGCGATGAAAATTTGCTCAATCACCTGCTCCTGGCCAACGATGCGTTTGGCGAGAGCGGTTTTGAATTTTTCGAATCCTTCAACAAGAGCGGTAGCGGCGGCGGTATCTGACATGATTAGAGGCGGAATTGGGAAGATGACGAACGATGACCGAAAACTGGCGAATGGAAAGAAGTATGCGCAAGGGAGCTTGGAAGACGTAGCTGGCAGGGGGGATCTATCGGTGGGAGTGATAAGTAATCCGTATTCAGTGCAGGGCGCAGTGGCGCAGAAGTCAAAGGCGCGATATTTCCCACCACTCATTATTTTGTGACGGCAGCCGCCCGTGCCACTGCAAAGGAAGCTCTGGCGCAGGGGCGATTTCTGGCTAGGGTTCAGGTTCCCATGCTCTCTGCACTTTCCGAAAAACTCGAACTTACGTTTAAAAAGCTGCGCGGTCTCGGCCGCATTAGCGAGTCGAACATTGCCGATGCGATGCGCGAGATTCGTCTGGCGCTGCTTGAGGCGGATGTGGACTTCACCGTCACCAAAAACCTGATTGAGGCCGTCCGAACCCAGGCAGTGGGTGAGGAAGTGCTGCGCACCGTTTCTCCTGGGCAGCAGATCGTCAAAATCTTCCAGGACGAGCTGGTCAATATCCTTGGAGGTGGTACCACGGCCCTGAATTTAGGCGGAAACCAGCGCATCTTGATGGTTGGTCTCAATGGTGCCGGTAAGACCACGACAACAGCAAAGCTGGCTTACTGGCTAAAGAAGCAGGGTAAACGTCCGTTGCTCATCGCGTTAGATCTTTATCGCCCGGCGGCGGTGCAGCAGCTTAAGGTGCTGGCAGACTCCCTCGGTGCCCCCATTTATTGCCCAGAGGCTGGTGAAAAAGACCCGGTAAAAGCCGCCAAAGCGTCGCTGGTCTGGCTGGAGCAGCAAGGCGGCGGCGTTGCGCTCTTTGATACCGCCGGTCGCCAAGAAGTGGATGATGCCCTCCTGGACGAGTTGAAGAAGGTGGTATCCATCGTGGCACCTTCTGAAACGCTTCTGGTCGCAGACGCAGCCACCGGCCAACAAGCTGTCAGCGTGGCATCCAAGTTCCACAGCGCAGTCGGCGTCTCAGGCCTGATCATGACAAAACTGGACGGTGATGCACGCGGTGGGGCGCTGCTTTCCATGCGTCAGGTCACCGGTTGTCCGGTGAAGTTCCTGGGGGTTGGTGAAAAGGTGGATCAACTGGAAGTCTTCCACCCTGACCGCATGGCGCAGAGAATCCTCGGCATGGGTGACGTCGTTTCTCTCGTCGAAAAAGCGGCGCAGGAGATTGATGAGAAGGAGGCCATGAACATGGCCAAGCGAATGCAGGAGGCGAAGTTTGACTTCAACGACTTCCTTTCCCAGATGCGGATGATGAAGCGTCTCGGGCCGCTGGAAGGTTTGCTCGGAATGCTGCCAGGTATGGGCAAGATTAAAGACTTGGGCGTTAGCACAGATCGGATGAAGCATGTCGAGGCCATCATTCTGTCCATGACGGCCAAGGAGCGGACCAATCCCGATATCCTCAATGGCAGCCGCCGGAAACGCATTGCGAATGGTTCTGGCAGACCCGTCGTGGAGGTGAATCAAATGCTGAAGCAATTCGACATGATGCGCAAGCTGATGCGGAACAAAGGCGCGATGGCGCAGATGGCTGGTGGGCTGATGGGCGGTGGGATGCCGGGAATGCCAGGCATGGGCGGCGGGATGCCGAAGATGGGCGGCGGATTCTCCAAGATGCCAAAGTTCCGTGGTGGTGGCGGTGGACGCCGTCGTTTCTAGTTCAACACATCGCTTTTTCCTGCTTTTTTACCGGACCCACGAATGACAGATTCTCAGACCCCTCCCGTCCGCGTCGGCGTTGGTGGGGTCGGTGCCATTGGAAAAAATCATGCTCGGATCATGGGCGAGATCGCCCGCAGCAGTGGCGGTGCCATTGTCTTCAGTGCCATCTTTGATACGGATAAGGCCCGCGCCGCGGATCTTGCCGCTGAACATGGTGCGGTGGTGATCGAAGACCTGGCTGAATTTGCAGGGCAGGTGGATGCTGCGACCGTCGCGGTGCCGACGATTTACCATCGCGAAGTCGCTGGGTTGCTCCTCGAAAAGGGCAGGCACGTCATGGTGGAGAAGCCAATCACCGAGAGTCTCGCGGAGGCCCAGGCTCTGATCGAACTTGCGCAAGCCAACAATCTCATCCTCCAGGTCGGGCACATTGAGCGGTTCAATCCCGTGCTGCGCCAACTCGAAGAGCGCATGGATCAGCCGCGCTTTATTGAGGCGCATCGCCTCTCGCCCTTTCCGAATCGCAGCATTGATATCGGAGTCGTCCTCGACCTAATGATCCATGACATCGAGATCGTCCTCCACCTGGTGAAGGCACCGCTCATCGATGTAGATGCCGTCGGGATTCCTGTGCTCACCCGCCGCGAAGACATCGCCAACGCCCGACTGAAATTCGCCAATGGCTGCATCGCCAATCTCACCGCCAGTCGAGTGAGTCCAGAGAAGCTCCGCAAAATCCGCGTCTTCCAGCCTGATAGCTATCTCTCGCTCGATTATCAGGAACAGAGCGGATGGATCTATCGTAAGGACGGCATGAGCATTGTCCGCGAAGAAGTGGAGATCGAAAAAGATGAACCCCTCAAACTCGAGATTGCTGCTTTTGTCGAGTGCGCTCGCCAGGGTAAGCGTCCTATGGTTTCTGGCCAAGAAGGCGCAGAGGCCTTGAGGCTGGCACTAGAGATCACTGCGCAGATCGAGAAGAATCAGAAGCTGGCCTAACCTTAGAAGAATCTGATCGAGGGTGACTGTTGGCGATGGTTTGCCAATGCTCCGTCGCAATGCGATCACCGACCCCAGCCAAACACTGCAATCCCAACATGCGATATTTTTTCATAGCAGGCGAGATCAGCGGAGACACCCATGGCTCCGCTGTGATGCGTGAATTGCGCGATGGGAATCCGGCTGCAACTTTCAGTGGCCTCGGTGGCCCTCGCATGAAGGAAGCTGGCGGTGCGGACATGGAGGACTGGGTGGAGATCGCGGGCGTCGTGGGCCTGTGGGAAGTGCTCAAGATGTACTCCTACTTTAAGCGCAAGCTGAACGACACCGTTGCCTTGGTGTTGCACCAGGCACCGGATGCAGTGGTGCTGGTCGATTATCCAGGGTTCAATCTCCGATTGGCCGCCGCACTACGGGATGCCGACTATCGCGGGAAACTCATCTACTACATCAGTCCGCAAGTTTGGGCCTGGAAAAAGGGGCGAGTGAAGACCATGGCCGGACTGCTCGATCTGATGATCTGCATTTGTCCCTTCGAGAAAGCGCTGTATGAAAAGTCTGGCCTACGCACCGAATTTGCTGGGCATCCCTTGGTGGACAGAACTGCTTCGCTGCGTCGCGATTGGAAACGCGAACCCAAATTGATCGGTTGGTTTCCCGGTAGTCGGTCCAACGAAGTTCGGCGGCTATTTCCCGAGATGTTGGCAGCGTCCAGAGCCATCCGATTGGCTGTGCCTGACGCGCAATTTGCCGTCTCTGCTGCGAATGAATCTTTGGCCGGAGAGATGCGCTTAATTGCGGATGCGGCGCAGATGCCAGAGGCTCGGCGCTGGATCGAGGTGGGCACCGTCTATGACCTCATGCAACGCGCAGGTGTAGCAGCAGTCGCATCGGGAACGGCCACGCTGGAGGCTGCCTGTTTTGGTCTGCCCTATGCCCTTGTCTATAAAGTCAGCGCCTTGACTTATTGGATCGGTAAGATGGTCGTGAGGATCAAGAACCTAGGCATCGTCAACATCCTCGCACAACGGCAGGTCGTGCGCGAACTGGTGCAAGGGGATCTCACGGGCGATACGCTTGCGGCAGAGATGGTGGAGCTTTTGCAAAATGATCAACGTCGCCAACAACTCCAGCAAGAGTTGGCTGAGGTCGTAGGAATGTTGGGAGAAGGCGGCGCTTATTCCCGCACCGCACGTATCATTGAGAACTGCGTATCATCCTCATGACGGAAGCTGAACAACAAGTGGCGGATGCTAAACATGGGCGGATGATCCGCTTCATGATCATGACCTTGCCCATTGGCACCATCCTGCTTGGGATCGCGTCCTTTGGTATCTGGATGTGGAAAAAGGACCGCGTTGAGGAGCGCGCTTTTCAATACGCCAGCGCCCTTCGTCAATCGATTGCCCTTCCCGTGATCGAGCGACATATCAACGTGTTGAAGGGACTTCCTTCCTCAGGTGTGGAGCGGTTGAACGGCCTCTCCAGCTATGCGGAATCCGCAACAGGTCCGGAAAACATGGGATACCAGTCGCGTCGAGTTTTTGTCGATGACAGCAAGGATGCGGTATCCGCCGTGGACGTTGAGTTAACAGGCAAACAGCGCCCTCGCGATGTCGTTTTGGTCATCGTAATGCCCGGCGGGCAACTGCTGGCTCCGGTAGAAGAAAACAACGCTATCGCTGGGTTGCTGGCACTGGCGCATGAACTCACTGGCGAACCCTCCCTCCGGACGGTGAGACTGGTGATGGCACCGATGCCGGGGGGACTCCTAGGCCAGACCGATCCAGGGGCAATGTTGAAGCGGCTAGCTCGCGAGGCCGAACAGCGGCGGGAGCGGATCACGCACATCATCACCCTTGGCCCAGAACCTGCAGGCGTCAATCTGGCGGCAACCTTTGCCGCAGAGCAACACGGCATCGTCATCACCCACGTCAGCGTGCCCGTTGATCCCGCCGCGCTCGTGCCCGTCCTGCAGAAGCTAAAGCAGAGTCTTTTGCAATTAGGGAATGCCCTTTGATCCACCCTTCCGCGCAATCCCAATCAATTCCGCCTTCAACGGCGAATCCATCACCGCAGTAAGACTTCAGGGGGAAGGCGACCCGAACTCAGAAACTGCACCGCAGAGCAACAGTGCACATCGGGATTTCTCTGCGGTGACAAGGCGTCTCCAAATCTGTGCAGGTGCCCTTGGCCGCTTCACCGGGGACTTGGCGGCCCCCATCGGCGACATTCAACCTTGAACGCATTGGCCTGCCTTCAGAGCAAACGGACTCCGCTCGCCTGTCGCCCCGACTCCGATGGCGACGTGCGCGTAGATCTCCGTCGTCTCCCCATTCGCGTGCCTGAGCAATGCCTGCATGGTCCGCAAATCCTTGCCCGATTCCAACATAGGCGTGGCGAAGTGATGACGGAAGACATCAGACATTACTCATTTGCCAATGCCCGCCACGGCTCGTCGCGGGTTGTAACCAGCCGGACGGTTTCCAACACAATCAGGGATACCCGCAGATGGCGTCAAAACCAGAAATCTGCTCCCCTCCTTGGGCCAAAAACGAGCCACAACCAATCTGCTGGAAGTCAGCGAACCTTTGGGAAAGGTCAAAGCATTATTATTCTGCTAGCTGATTCATTGGCGTGCGTCTCCGAGCTGGATCAAAGACCTGGCCCCCCAACCATCAGACTGGTGATCAGGTCGCCATACTGCAAAGCCACCGCGAATTTGATCGCACCGACCACGGAGCCACTGTCACTGCTGCTAAAGCCTGCGCTGTCCGTGGG
>CAZCAL010000021.1:18243-19668 GCA_964496625.1 uncultured Verrucomicrobiaceae bacterium
GATGCTGCGCACAAACGGGTTGCCGTTGCGCAGATGTCGGTCGCCTTTGCGAATCTGCAAACGAGGCTGAATCTGCCACAGGTCGGAGGCGGCCAGTGCCCGAGCCGCGAACAACGCTTGATTGGAGCCTGATGAACAGTTCGTAAGCGATGCTGAAAGCAGGTAGAGGTCATACAGTCCCGCATTTGCATTTTGGAAACTGCCGTAGCGGGCTCCGCCTGTGCCGGGAGCCAAATCACCTTCCCGTGCCAACAAACGAAAGCCATAGGTCGAATTGTAAATCCATACCGCCTGATCATTGCTGCGGCTCACACCCGGACCGCGCAGGGCCGCTTGGATCATGAGATCACCGTTGAGGAATTGATGTAGCTGCAGGAGGCGCGAGATTGTCACGGTGGGTGGCAGCGCGGGTGCCGGATTGCCCTTTCGCAGAGCCAGTCGCAGATTCATGCCCGCGTTGTCAGTGGTCCAGATCCCTTCATTGGCGCTGCTGGATGCACCGCTCAAGGTGGCGCGCAGGACCACGGTACCGTTTTGCGACACAGCCTCGTTCAAGAATGTCGCAAACTTTCCTCCAAAGGTTCCCGGCGCAGCATCACCCTTCCGTGCAACCAGGAGTGGACTACCACCGACTACAGCGCGGACCACGGCCATATTGTCTGTGCTACCACTGGCCAGCATCGTCGAAAAGGCTGAGAAGGCTCCCATGCGGGAGACACGAGGCAGCACCTGCGCATACTTCACGCCAGATGCCGGGCTTGCGTTTCCCTCCCGCGCTACTTCACCAAAAGTTGCAATGGCTCCAGTCATGAAAATTGCACTATCATTGGCCGGTGTCACACCAGCCACCCCAACACGATAAGCCCCTGCTGCAGCGGCGCGGTCCGTGGCGGCAGGCGCGGCAAGCTGCACGGGTTGCACCACCTCGAAGAGACGCTTCAACTGTTTGCCGCCATTGATGGTGGAGCCTTCGCGCACGATTTCGACGACCTGGTTGCCTTGATCTTCCAAAATGACCCGAGCATTGCTGCCGGTGAGACTTGCCACGACTAGCCCTCTCGTTGTGCCATTCTGCAGCACGCGACTGATGCCGCCCAGCTTCTCATTGCCCCACATATCGCCCATGCGAACCACCAGATCGGTGCTTCCCATCGTACTCCACACGCCCTGCCGGGTGGCCGAAGTCACGCCGTTGCCCTCCAGCAAGGCATCAAACGCCACCGCCCCAGAACCGTTGATGTTGAAAGATCCGATCTTCGAAAACTTGGCGGTAGTGCCGACTGCAAAACCCTTCGTTGTCGCTACTGGCCCGAAGACGGAAGCCGCCCACGATTGAGGCGGCAGTTCATAAACGTAACTGTTCGGTAATCCCGTGCCATCGCCCACAACCAGAGTGCCTTGGCAGGCCGCCAATCCTCGACCAAA
>CAZCAL010000022.1:0-1727 GCA_964496625.1 uncultured Verrucomicrobiaceae bacterium
GGGGTAACGAACCCGCAAAATGATCGGGCTTTGCCCTGGGAGACAGTGACTCTGCCGCGCGCACTGAAGGCAGCGGGGTATGAGACATGTTTGACCGGAAAGTGGCACCTGGGATCGCTGCCAGAAGAGGGGCCAAATCACTTTGGGTTCGACCACAGCTATGGATCGCTGGCCGGCGGTGTAGGTCCGTGGAATCACTTTTACAAAAAGGGGCCTTTCACGGTGACCTGGCATCGAGATGAAAAACTGGTGACAGAGCCAGGGCATGTGACGGACCTGATCACGGCGGAGGCGGTAAAGTGGATCGATGAACGTGGCTCGGCACCGTTCTTTTTGTATGTGCCGTTCACGGCAGTGCACCTTCCTGTCAAAGAACCTGCGGAGTGGCTTGAACGCGTGCCTGCCTCCGTGACGGGCCAGGTGCCAAGGCATTATGTTGCGAGCGTGATGCACATGGATGACTGCGTGGGTCGGATCGTGGCAGCGCTGGAGAAAGCAGGGAAGCGGGACAATACACTCTTGGTCGTTACCAGTGACAACGGCGGCAGCACCTCAGAGAACAATGATTCGAAGTATCCTGCGGATGACTATCCCAATGGCACGATCCCGGGCAACAATCTGCCCCTCCGTGGGAAAAAAGGCGATGTCTATGAGGGCGGTATTCGGGTGCCGACAGTGGTGAGTTGGCCGGGAGTCGTGAAAGCTGGAAAGTGTGCCGTGCCATTCCACATCGCAGACTGGATGCCAACGTTTTGCGCCGTGGCAGGGGCAAAACCGGATGGCGATCTGAAGTGGGATGGTGCGGACATGTCGGGGGTGATCAAAGCCAGCGCAGACGCAGTGGCTAAGCCGCGTCCGTTGTATTGGACGGCCCCAGGGTTCAAGTCCAGCGCGGTGTCGGATGGGACCTGGAAACTGGTGGTCACGGGTAAGGGTAGCGCAGAAAAAGCCGAACTTTATAACCTCGCTATTGATCCCAATGAGACCAAGGATCTGAGCGGGACTGAACCCGAGATGCTGGCAAAGATGCAGGCTGCGCTGGTGGAGATTTCGCGGCGAGACAATGACGCGAAGGTGAAGTGATGGGGGGCAGTATTTAGTGCTAAGTGCATGGTTCCTTGATGTTGCCGGTGCTGTGCCATCCGCGACGGAGTTGCTTTTTTGGAAGTTCCGGACGATTCGGCCCAATCACCCGCTGCGGACCAAGTGGTCCTCGCTCCCGCTTCGTCGCGCTTCGGCCACAAAGTGCCAAGAGCCAAGAAACCCTCCCCAAAATCCCACTTGCACCCGTGAGCCGCCGTGTGACGTATCCTCGGCCTGTCTGTGACCGCAAAAAAACGATCATCGGTGGCTCCGAAGAAGTTGGGAGCACCACGCAAACGCAGTCTGCCTCTCCAGGGTGCCACGCACCAGGAGCGGGGGGCGGCGCTTGGTCTGGTGGATGCCGTTTTGGGCTCACCGACTTTTGCCAAGCGATTTTCAAAACTGGGCAAAGGGGCATCGGAGATGGTGCTGGATCATGTGTGTCGCGAGGCGTTGCCGTTTGCTGCCGCACTGATGGTGCGCCAGATGGAACTGCGCCAGCCGGGACGGCGAATCTGGCTCTTGTGTGATGACGTGCGCATTCAGGATCAGGTGCACGCGGAACTGGCGGTCTGGCATTGCGCGGCCTTGTATTTTCCTCGGCTGCACAGCGCGGCGACGGAGGAGGCGCTGCCCGACCCAGA
>CAZCAL010000022.1:1737-4159 GCA_964496625.1 uncultured Verrucomicrobiaceae bacterium
CGATGGAGGTCGGGCGGTGAGAACGAGGTGCCTTCTGCGATGGTGTTGTGTGCGGATAGTCTGGATGAACCGGCACCAATGCTCTCTGCGGTCGAGGGGCAGCGGCGCGTGTTGGCTCCCGGGCTGAAGTTTGACGTAGATGCGCTGTTGGTGGAACTGGATGCGGCAGGGTACGAGCGGGTGCCAGTAGTGACGGAGCGCGGCCAAGTGGCGCGGCGGGGCGGCATCATCGACTTCTATTCATGGCAGGCGGAGGAACCGCTGCGGGTGGAACTTTTTGATGATGAGATTGAGTCGATCCGCGCTTTTGACATCCATCATCAGGCCAGTGTGCGAAAGTTGGACCGCGCGGAGGTGATCTTCCATCTCTCCGATGGAGATACAGACACTGGCTGGGTGCGCGATTATCTGCAAAAGGGTGATGTCTTGGTCTCCATCAATACGGAGGTGCCGGAGGCTCAGGTGCGCATCCTCTGTGGTGCGTCTCCGACGGGAGGTGTGGAAGACTTTTCCTGTGCGCTGCTGGAAAATCCCCTGGGGGTGTTTGATGCATCCGACTTCGTGATGCACGAGGCGCGCCGGCTCCAGTTTGAAAAGCAGGTCAACGAGTGGCAGGCAGCGCAGTGGAGGGTGGTGATCTGTTTCCACAATGAGGCAGAGGCAGAACGCTTCGCCGAAGTGTGTGATCCAGCGGTCAAAGAGGCGGTGGAGCCGGTATTGGGCATTTTGTATCGCGGCTTCACGGTGCCGACGGCGAATTTAGCGGTTCTGACGGGCGCGGAGATTTTTGGTCGTCATCAAACAGTGCGTCGGGTGCGGGGCTCGAAACTGGATGAAGCGGCCACCCTGCGCAAAGCCCGCGACGTGCTGCGCGATTTACGGGAAGGGGACCAAGTCGTCCACATGGACCACGGCATCGGCCGCTTTCTCGAGGTGCAGGTGCGGGAGGCTGGGAAGCGCAAAGAAGAGGTGCTGGTCATCGAATATGCGGATCAGGCTCGGCTGTTTGTGCCGCTGGGGCAGGCGCATCTGGTGAGCCGCTATGTGGGGGTCGGCGGGAAAAAGCCGGAACTCAGTAAGCTGGGGGATGCACGCTGGCAACGGGCGCGCAAAAATGCGGAGCGCAGCGTGGAAGAATTTGCTGCGCGGATGCTGACGATCGCGGCGGAGCGGCAGGCCGTCAAAGGTACTGCGCATCCGCCAGACGGGAAGTGGCAACTGGAGTTCGAGGAATCCTTTCTCTACCATGAGACGCCGGACCAATTGCGCTGTGTCGATGAGATCAAGCGCGATATGGAAACGGACAAACCCATGGACCGCCTGCTGTGTGCAGACGTGGGATTTGGGAAGACGGAGGTGGCGATCCGCGCTGCTTTTAAGGCGGTGATGGGCGGTCGTCAGGTTGCTATCCTGGTGCCGACCACTGTCCTGGCTAGGCAGCATTGGCAGACGATCCGGCAAAGAATGAGCGAGTTTCCCGTTTCGGTGGAGATGTTGTGTCGACTGACTCCAAAGCATCGCGAGAAGCCGATCTTGAAGGGCATCTCTGATGGCTCGGTAGATATCGTCGTGGGCACGCATCGATTAATCTCAAAGGACGTGCGTTACAAAGACTTGGGTCTGGTGGTGGTGGATGAGGAGCAGCGATTTGGAGTCAAGCATAAGGAACGATTTAAAGATCTGTTCCGGCTTGTGGATGTGCTGACGCTCTCCGCCACACCCATTCCGCGCACGCTCTACCTCGCCCTGATGGGGATGCGAGACATGTCCACCATCGAGACTCCACCCCCGAACAAGCAAGCCGTGCAGACCATCATTTGCCCCTACGACGAGAGGGTGATCCGCGCGGCGGTCGATGCAGAGTTGGATCGCGGCGGGCAGGTGTTCTTTTTGCACAATCGTGTGATGAGCATCGAGCACGTCGCTGCAAAGATCCGCAGTCTGTGTCCTCGGGCGCGGGTCCTCATTGGCCACGGGCAGATGGATGAAACGCTGCTTGAGGATGTGATGCAGGCCTTTGTGGACGGTCGCGCCGATGTGCTGGTGTGCACGACGATCATTGAGAGCGGGGTGGACATTCCAAATGCGAACACCATCATCATTGATCGGGCGGACCGCTTCGGGCTAGCGGATCTCTACCAGTTACGCGGCAGGGTCGGGAGGGGTGGAACCCAAGCACATGCTTACTTGATGTTACCGCGAGACTTTGTGGAAGGTGGCGACGCTCGGAAGCGGGTCAATGCGATGAAGCAATACGCTGGTCTTGGATCCGGTTTCAAGATCGCGCTGAGGGACCTGGAAATCCGTGGAGCTGGGAACCTTCTGGGCACCGAACAAAGCGGACACATCGCGGCGGTGGGTTTTGATTTGTATTGCCAAATGCTGAAGCAGGCGGTGAATAAATCCCAGGGCAGGAAAGTGG
>CAZCAL010000022.1:4169-15450 GCA_964496625.1 uncultured Verrucomicrobiaceae bacterium
CGAGGTGGCACTGCGGATTGATTTCCTGGTCACCAGCGAGGCCTTGATGGACGACGCCATCTACGGGGCGACGCCTGCTTTTGTGCCGACCAGTTTCATTGAGGACGCCAGGATGCGCATCCAGGCCTACCGTGCGCTGGGGGAGGTGATGACCCGGAAGGAACTGGACGGGCTGGAGGAACAATGGCGGGATCAGTATGGGGACAAGCCGCCCCACGCGATTCAAAATCTACTGACCTGTGCCGCGATTCGGCTTGCCGCGGCGCATGTCGGGGTCACTGAGGTGGAAATCAAGGACCGTAAGCTGATGATGACTCGGAATGGGCGCTACGTCATGCTGGACGGCAAATTTCCCCGCCTTACAGCCAAGCTGGGGCACCAACAACTCGCGGAGACGCTGCAGATGCTGCGTTCCTGGGCAGGCTAAATAGTTGTGAAAATCCCTGAACTTTCGGTTGCGAATGAATGCTCCTGTGCTTTCCTTTCCGCCCTCAAACCAAAATATTCAAGAAAACCAAAACCTGCCAAGGTGGCGGGCTTTTAAAACTCCATGAGCGACACTACTGCATCTCCAGCCACAGCATTCAAACTGCACGAAAAAGACACCGGAAGCTCCGATGTTCAGGTGGCATTGCTTACCCAGCGCATCAACGAACTGAGCGGTCACTTGGCCGTCCATCAGAAAGATCATTCCACCCGCCGCGGCCTCCTGAGAATGGTTGCTCGTCGCCGGAAGCTGCTCGACTATCTCAAGTTGACCGCAGAAGACCGCTACCAGAAGCTCCTCAAGAGCCTGAGTCTGCGCCGCTAAATTTCCAAATCGTCGGAAGGGTGATGCACTGCATCACCCTTCTGCGTTTAAGGTGTTCCTCTGCTCCGGCCTCACGATGTTGAGGCTTGTTTGCATTGGATGTCCTCCTCGGCGCGGGCTTCAACGAAGCTTCGTACGAGAGAACGGCGCATATCACTGAAGTCTGCTGGCATCGCCTTGTCGATTCACCCTGCGGCGTGTCTGCGTCCTGATCCTTTCCCTAAAACACGAAACCAAACCAAAGAAACAAGCCAAACTATGGCCATTCATAAAGTAACCGCCGCCCTCGGACAGGGCACCATTGAAATTGAAACCGGTAAGCTAGCAAAGCTGGCTGACGGCGCTGTGACCGTGCGTCTCGGCGATACCATCGTCATTGTCACCGCCGTCTCTGCGACGAAGGTGAAGGATGGGCAGGACTTCTTCCCGCTCTCCGTTGAATACAAAGAAAAAGCCTCCGCCGCAGGCCGCTTCCCTGGTGGCTACTTCAAGCGCGAAGGCCGCCCAACGGAAAAGGAAATCCTGACTTGCCGCATGACGGACCGCCCATTGCGTCCGCTCTTCCCCAAGGGCTACTACTACGACACTCAGGTCGTCGCATTGCTTCTCAGCGCTGATGGAGAGAATGATCCAGACATCCTCGCGATGAATGGTGCTTCCGCCGCGCTTTGCGTCTCCGACATTCCCTTTGCTGGTCCCGTCGGTGCCGTGCGTGTTGGCCGGATCAATGGCCAGTTCATCGTGAACCCAACCCAGAGCCAGCGTCTCGATAGTGATTTGGATCTGGTTTATGTCGGCAGCAAGAATGATGTCATCATGATCGAAGGTGCCGCTGAAGAACTGCCAGAGGCAGACTTCGTCAAAGCACTGCATTTTGCCCAAGAGCAAGTCCAGCAGCTCGTCGCCGCCCAAGAGGAACTCATCAAAGCCGCAGGCAAAGCCAAGCGCGAAGTGCCTCTCATGCTCGTCAAAGACGACCTGCTCGAAGTTGCCTACGCAGTCGCAGGTGATCGCATCGAAGCCGCTCTCTACACCCCATCCAAAGTCGCCCGCGGCAAGGCTGTCGGTGCATTGAAGGACGAAGTGGAAGCTGCAATCAAGGCCAAGTTCCCAGAAGCCACAGGCTTTGAGATCAGCCAAGCATTCGACTACCTCCAGAAGAAGGCTTTCCGCATCTCGATCCTCGACAAGCAAAACCGTTGCGACGGTCGTGGTGTGGATCAGATCCGCCCGCTTTCCGGCGAAGCCAGTGTGCTCCCTCGCACCCATGGTTCCGCTATCTTCACGCGTGGTGAGACTCAGGCTTTGGCGATCGCCACCCTGGCACCTGCGGACGAAGCTCAAGAGATGGACACCTATGCAGGCGGTCCTGAAAGCAAGCGTTTCATTCTTCACTACAACTTCCCTCCGTTCTCGGTCGGTGAAACGGGCCGATTTGGTGGTCAGAATCGCCGCGAAATCGGTCACGGTGCGCTTGCAGAGCGCTCCATCGCTCCGGTCATCCCGAGCAAGGAAAAGTTCCCTTATGCGATCCGCATCAGCAGCGAAGTCATGGAATCCAATGGTTCCACCTCGATGGCTTCGGTTTGCTCTGGCGTCATGGCTCTCATGGACGCAGGTGTGCCTATCAAGCGTCCTGTCGGTGGCATCAGCGTCGGTCTCGTTACCGAATACGAAGGCGACAACATGAAGCGCTACCTGACGATGCTGGACATCATCGGCAGCGAAGATCACTTCGGCGATATGGACTTCAAACTTTGTGGCACTAGCGAAGGTGTCACGGGTTACCAGCTCGACCTGAAGCTCCCAGGCATTCCTTTGAGCATCCTCGAAGAAGCCATCGTCAAGGCCAAGTCTGGCCGCACGCAGGTGCTCAACGCGATGGCTCAGGGCATCTCTGAGATCAAGCCTCTCAGCCCTTACGCTCCACGCATCGAAGTGCTCAAGATCAACCCAGAGAAGATCGGCGAGCTGATCGGCCCTGGCGGCAAAAACATCAAGGGCATCCAGGCGGAGTCGGGTGCAGAAATCAGCATCGAAGACGACGGTACTGTGTACATCTACGCCACCCGCAAGGAAGGCATGGAACGCGCAGTCGAAATGGTCAGTGGAGTTTCCGCTGAAGTCGAAATCGGCAAAATCTACACCGGCAAAGTCGTTTCCACGACGAACTTCGGTGCCTTCATGCGCCTCTTTGGTAACAAGGACGGTCTCGTCCACATCAGCGAATTGGCAGACTTCCGCGTCAAAGCCGTCGAAGACGTCGTCAAGGTCGGCGACATGGTCACCGCCAAGTGCATCGGCATCGATGACAAAGGCCGCGTGAAGATGAGCCGCAGGGCCGCAATGGCAGAAAAGGATCAGGCTGAGCAAGGCTCTGCCGCCGCTCCATCTGACGAAGGCTAAGCTGAGCCGCAAGGCTGACTAAAATCACGAAGCGCGGGCTGGAGACAGCCCGCGCTTTTTTGTTTTTGCAACGCAGCCGGATCTCGCCACGTTCTCCTCCCACCAATGAAGCGCCTATTCCAACTTGCCACCGCCCTCCTGCTCGTTTCCTTCAGCGCCAGCGCTGCGGACAAGAAGCACATCCTCATGATTGCTGGACGCCCCTCGCACGGCCCAGCGCAGCATGAGCATAACGCTGGCGTGCAACTTCTCCAAAAGTGCCTGGAGCAAGGCGTAGCTGATGCCGTTGAGGTGAAGCATCACCTCAATGCAGACTGGCCTTCAGTAGAAGAAATGGCCTGGGCGAATACCATCGTGATCTATTCCGATGGCGGTGGCGGGCACCCGGCCTTGCAGGGCGATCACCTCCAGTCTCTGGGCAAAGAAATGGCACGCGGCTGCGGGCTCGTTTGTCTGCACTATGCCGTGGAGCCCACGATCGCTAACGGCAACAAGGAGTTCATCGATTGGTTGGGTGGTGCCTTTGAGATCAACTGGAGCGTCAATCCACATTGGGACGCAAACTTTACCGAACTACCTGCCCACCCGATCAGCAGCGGGGTGAAGCCTTTCAGCACGAATGACGAATGGTATTTCCACATGCGCTTCCGTGGTGGCATGAAGGGTGTTACGCCGATACTGACCGCCATCGCGCCTGACTCCACGATGGCAAGGGGAGATGGTGATCACAGTGGCAATCCTGCGGTTCGCGAAGCTGTGAAGAACAAGGAACCCCAGCACGTAGCCTGGGCCGTTCAACGTGAAGACGGTGGTCGTGGCTTCGGCTTCACTGGCGGCCACTTCCACAACGGTTGGGCCAACAACGATCAGCGCAAATTGGTGCTGAACGCGATCCTTTGGACCGCTGGCGGCGATGTGCCTGCGGAGGGCGTCGCCTCAACAGTCACGGAAGATGACCTCAAGGCAAATCTTGATCCCAAGCCAGGGCAAGGGCTCCCAGAAAAGCCAAAAGACGCAAAAAAAAAGTAACTGACGGCCCTGCCAGCGGTGCGAAACCGCTTTTCCAATCGCCGGTTATTACTTCATCCACGCCTGGACTGGGCGTGGATATTGATGTCGATCTCGCTGGCGCTAAGGAGCTGTTCTTGGTCGTCACTGATGGTGGAAACGGCTTTGCCTGTGATTGGGCAGACTGGGCTGAACCACGATTCCTGCGGGCAGATGGGAGCGAGATCCGCTTGACGGAATTGGAGTGGAAGTCTGCCCAAGCTGGATTCCGCGCCCCAGCCGTCAACGCGAATGTGGGGGGGCAGGCGTTACGAAGTGGAGGTGCGGCTTTGGGATACGGTCTCGGAACGCACGCCAATAGCACCATCGCCTACAATGTGCCGACGGATGCCAAACGATTCAAAGCGCGGGGCGTCCTCGACGAAGGTGGAACGAAGCAACAGGACGGCAAGGCCACAAGCGTGCAATTCCGCGTCTATACAAGTGATCCAGGACCGATCGCCCCAAGTGCGGAAGGGGGCGCGGCGAGCCACGAGCCAGCAGATGCCGTAGCGCAGATGGTTGTGCATCCCGAACTGACGGTGCAGCTCTTTGCCAGCGAGCCCATGATGCGCAGCCCCTCTAGCATCGACATCGATCACCGCGGCCGCGTCTGGGTGTGCGAGGTCGTGAACTACCGCAAGCACAATGGCGAACGCGCCGAGGGCGACCGCATCCTCATCCTCGAAGATACCGACGGCGACGCGAAGGCCGACAAATCCACCGTCTTCCATCAAGGCGCGGACGTAAACAGCGCCCACGGCATCTGCGTGCTCGGCAACAGAGCCCTCATCTCCTGCGGCGACGACGTTTTCTGGCTCATCGATGACAACGGCGACGACAAAGCCGACCGCAAAGAGCTCATGTTCACCAAGATCGGCGGCGCACAGCACGACCACGGCATCCACGCCTTCCACTTCGGCCCCGATGGCCGCCTTTACTTCAACTTTGGCAACGCCGGCAAACAGCTCTGCGACAAGGACGGCAACCTCATCACCGACATCCACGGCGTGAAGTGCACCAATCAAAATAACCGCCCCTTCCAGCAGGGCATGGTCTTCCGCTGCGAGCTCGACGGCAGCAACGTGGAGATGCTCGCCTGGAACTTCCGCAACAACTGGGAAGTCGCCGTCGATTCCTTCGGCACGATGTGGCAGTCCGACAACGACGACGACGGCAACAAAGGCGTGCGCATCAACTACGTCATGGAGTTCGGCAACTACGGCTACTCCGACGAAATGACCGGCGAAGGCTGGCAGGTCCCGCGCATCGGTTGGGAAAGCGAGATCCCGCAGCGTCACTGGCATCAAAACGATCCCGGCGTCGTCCCGAACATGCTCCTCACCGGCGCAGGCAGCCCCACCGGCATGCAAGTCTATGAAGGCGATCTGCTGCCCAGCATCTTCCACGGCCAGCCCATCCACTGCGATGCCGGTCCGAATGTCGTCCGCGGCTACATCACGCAAGCCGATGGAGCAGGCTACCGGGCAGAGATCGTCAATGTGATGGAAGGCTCGAAGGACAAGTGGTTCCGCCCCAGTGATGTGTGCGTGGCACCGGATGGGTCTTTGATTGTGGCCGATTGGTATGATCCCGGTGTCGGGGGCCATGGCATGGGTGATCTGGAGCGGGGGAGACTGTTCCGCGTGACGACGAAGGCGGGTTTGAAGTTTCAGGTTCCAAGTTTCAAGTTAGACACCGTCGAAGGCGCGGTGGAGGCATTGAAGTCTCCGAATGAAGCTGAGCGCTATCTTGGGTGGCAGGCTTTGATGAAAATGGGATCAAACGCCGAGCCCTCACTGAAAGTTTTGTTCGAAGACAAGAAAGCCGAGCCGCAGCATCGCGCGCGGGCGTTTTGGTTGCTCGCCACATTGGGCAAGAAACAATACAACGTCTCGCCAGCATCTGGAGTGCTGGTGGAAGCGAACAGTCACACCGCTTTTGGCTCGTTGCATGATTCGGTTCTCGAAGACACCGATGAAAAGATCCGCATCACTGCGATCCGTGCGGCGCGCCAAGTGTATCGTGATCAGCCGGAGAAGCTCCGCGAAGTCATCGCCAAGGTCGTGAATGACCAATCACCCGCCGTGCGCCGCGAAGCGGCGATTGCGTTGAGGTTTCAGGTGGGGCAGGCCGCGGAGGAGCTATGGAGTAGGCTGGTGGTGAGCTCTGAACGTGATGACCGCTGGGCCATAGAAGCGTTAGGAATTGGGGCTGAGTTGGATTGGCATCGAAGGTTGGCCGAACTCATGAACTTTCAAAGCTATTCCAAAGAACGGATTGAAGCACTTTGGCAGGTCGTAAGACGAGCCCGATGCAAAGAGGCTGTAGAAATGCTATCAGCAATGACGAAGCCTGATTTCGACAAGGTTGCACAGCAGTGGATGGGTCAAAGTTTACCGACCCTCCGCGCCCTCCAACTCCTCCAATACCACCACCGCGAAGAAGTCGCCCAAGCCGCGCTGAGCATCTTCCTCAAAGCCGACGCCGAAACGGCCCTCGCGGCTACCGCGTTGCTCGACCGCAATGCCATCGCTTCGAATCCGGAGGCCAAGACGCGGCTGGATGGGCTTTTGAAGCCGGTGATCGGCAAGGCGGACTTTGTGGCCTTGGTCGAAAGGCTCAACCTGACGGGTTTTGAGAAGGAACTGCTCGATTTCATCAGCGCGCACCCGAACGCGCCGGAGTCGGTGAACGCCGCGCGGCTCATCGCGGCGAACCGGGATGGTGCGCTGCGCTTTTTGAAGGAGGCGGACGCGAAATCGGCCAAGGCGCTCATCGCGGCGCTGGGTCGTGTGAGCGATCGCGCGGCGGTGGCGGTCATGAACCAGCATTTCTGGCCGGAGAAGCGCGAGGACGTGCGCCGCGTGCTCATCGACGCCCTCGCGCTCAGCGGCGAAGGCGGTCGCGCGATCCTCAAATGGCAGTCCGAAGGCAAATTGCCGCCCGCATTCAAAGATCAGGCCGCTCTGGCCCTCAGCCGCAGCACCGATGCCGGTCTGCGCGATCAAGCCGCCCGCGAGCTGCCGCTGCCCGCCGCGCAAGGTCTCGCCAATTTCCCCAAACTACCCGAACTCATGCAGTTGAAGGGCGATGCGAGCAAAGGACCGCAGATGTTCATGCAGGCGGGCTGCGTGGCCTGCCACCGCGTCAAAGGCCAGTTCATCGACTTCGGCCCCGATCTGACGCAGATCGGCAACAAGCTCAGCAAGGACGGCCTTTTCACCGCGATTCTTTACCCGAGCGCAGCCATCGAACACAGCTTCAATGGTGTCACCGTTTCCACCAAAAGTGGTCAACAAAGCGTCGGCTATGTCATCAGCGAGACCGGCGAAGAGCTGACCTTACGCATTGCTGGCGGAGCTAGTCAGGTGCTCAAAAAGGCAGACATCACTCAGCGTGTGGAGATGACGCAGTCTCTGATGCCACCCGGGCTTGCTGCGGCCATTGGTCCACAGGGTCTTGTGGATTTGGTCGCTTGGTTGCAGACGTTGAAGTGATCCACCTATCCGCCAATCACATCGCGTAAGGTGCCGATTAACATCTCGACATCGGCGCTGGTATTGTAGCCGTGCAGCGCGATGCGAATGCGTCCGACTTGATGCATGACGTGGATGTTCTTAGCTAGCAGCGCAGCAGCGATGGACGCAGTATCGGGATGCTGAAAGGCGAGGATGCCTGAGCTGTTGGCCGGTTGCGCTGGAGCCATCGGCTCGATTCCAAGTTCATCAAGTCCTGCATGGGCCTGTGCGACGAGTGGATCGGCGTGAGCCGCGATGGTTTCGATCCCAAAACGATCCAGGTAGCGCAGGGCCGCATTCAGCGCGTAGATCGGTGCGAAAGAGGGCATCCCCACCGAAAAACTGACGGCACCGCTGCGGATGCGGGCCTCATCAAAGCGGTCCGCGTCAAACGCATTGGCGATGTGATACCATCCTCCCGCCTGTGTCGTCAGCCTCGCTGCTGCACGTTCGGGAACGCCGACGACGCATCCACCGTGGATGCCCAGCGTCCACTTATGAGTGCTGGAGATAACGATGTCTGCGTCCAAATTTGCGACGACGACACGTCCGAGTGCCTGGGTGACATCGACGCTGAGGATCGCTCCTGGAGCCTTCGCACGCACAAGGTCACGCAGAGGTTCCCAGTCAAGACGGAAGCCATTGAGGAAGCTAACCAACGAAACCTGCACGAGCCGTGTGCGATCACTGAGCAGTGGGGCGAGATCCTCCAGTAGCAATTGCCCGTCGCGAGCGCGCCAAAGATGGGTGCTGGGCGGTGCCTCTCCGACGAGCCAGGGCGTTGCTCCCGCAGGGAAATCGAGGTCGGTGATGACCACCTCATCCGTGGCTTGAAGTTGGAGTGCCGAGGCTAACAGATTGTAGGCCTCTGAACTGCATGAACAAAAGGAGACTTCATTGGGCGAAAGCCCCACCAGCTTGGCAGCGATGTCACGGCAGGCTTCGACCTTTGCAAAATGGGGCTCGCGTCCAGCCATGCCTAGGGTCTTGTGCTGCCAGTATTCCATCAGTGCCTCCCCGACTTGCAGCGGCGGGATGCTTTCAGCAGCGGTGTTGAGGTAGGTGCGATCCTGGAGGGTGGGGAAGTCGGTGAGAGGAAACATGCGAAGGATGGAACTTTGTCCAAGGGAGTGTCGTGTGTCGAGCCGTATCCTTTCCAGAATTCTTCAACCAAGTGCTTCTGAGACACGTTTTCTTACCCATGAGCGATTCAATATCCCAACCGCAGACCGGCAGCGCCGCGCCGAATTTTGAAGCCACCGCTGTCGGTGGCGAGTACGGCGAAGGCAAAACCGTGAGTCTTGCTGATTTGCGCGGACGGCCTGTGGTGCTGTATTTTTACCCGAAGGACGATACGCCTGGGTGCACCACACAGGCCTGCGGATTGCGCGATGGTTGGCCGCAGATCGAAAAGAAGGCGCATGTTTTCGGGGTCAGCATTGACTCAGCCCGGAGCCATCAAAAGTTCATCAACAAGTTCTCTCTGCCGTTTCCTCTCCTCGTTGATGAAGATCATCGCCTCGTGAACGCCTTTGGCGTTTGGGTCGAAAAATCGATGTATGGCAAAAAGTACATGGGCACGGAGCGCACCACCTTCATCATTGATGCGGAGGGCAAAATCAAAGCGGTCCTCCCCAAAGTGAAACCGGCGGATCATTTGGATCGAGTTTTGGAGGCCTTAGGTTGAATCTCGCAAAAGGCTTGCCCGTCTGCGCGAGATGTGCGACACGGATGGCCTGTGATGGACTCTTCTTCTTTTAAGTTTCGTGGCCGGATGATCAAGTTTGGTCTGCTTTTGGCCGCCGGCTCGTCTGCCTTCTTTGCCCTTCGCGGCGCTGCACCTGTCGCCGTGCCGGTGGACGAATACGAATTGGCGTTGGACTGGACCATCGGAAAGCAATATGTCATTGAGACGACGACCACCACGACCATTGGGCTTGAGCCGCTGGGCCGAATTGGCGATCAAGTGGTGGATGTGAAACAGTCCACCAGCATCACGGTGACTCCAGGGCCACAACCTGAATGGAAGGCCGCAAAGGTCAGTATCGACGCGATGGCTGCCACGATGAAGGTCGAAGGGCGCACGATGTCCTTTGATTCAGCGAAGCCGCTAGAGGGAGACTCGGATCTCAAACAAGCGATGGGCAGTTCGGTGGGCCAGTCTTTTGTGTTGCTCTACGACGGAGCTAATCAGTTTCAACGCGTTGGTGATATCAGCCAAGGCTCACCCGCAGGTGCGGGGGGGCAAAGCTTGGTAAGTCTAGCCAATGCGCAACAGATGGCGGATCTTTTTCGCCGCTCGATGGAGATGGCTCTACCCCTGGCCGCAGTCGTCCCTGGCGATACCTGGACTTCCGACGAAAAGATCCCGTTTCCGCAAGCCGGCGATATGCACGTCAAGATGAACTGCAAGTTCGACTCGCTGGTCGAGCGTGAGGGGCGTCAACATGCGAAGATCGTGTTTGATAGCAAGCTGACGACTGTCGGGAGCGGTCTTGCTGCGGGTGCTCGACAGATCGGTCTTGACGAGGGTTCCACGGTTGCGGGTCACATTTTTTATGATCTGGAGCGTCACACGGTCTCCCTGTCTGTGTTTCTGGCGAATCTAAACCTTAATCTCGACGGTAAGAAGGTTCCGCTGCGGCAAAACGTGACCACGAAATTGGAATCGTTGACCAATTTGCCTGCGGCGCAGTAGATGCATCCTCTGCTCGTGGTGTAGGTTTGGCTTCAGTTGGCTTCTGTGGGGCCGGTTTCATTAAACCGCTGATGAAGGCGAGGAAGGCCGGCGACTCGTCGGCATTCCAAAGGGTTGTGGTGGCCCGTCGCTGGCCAAACCATCGTGATCAAGTTGAATGATTACCGCTCGCACGTCGTTTCTCAGTCCATGAAACCATCATTCTATTTCCTCTCCATGGCGGTCGCTGTGGCGCTGCTTCTTCCGTTGGGTCGCCCGTTGAGGGCTGAGGCTCCGCCTTGTCCAACCGAGTTGTTCAAACAGGCAGTGCTGGTTTATGAAGACAACTTTGATGGTTCCACGATCAATACCGAATTCTGGGAGGTTCGCCAAAACACCACATGGGTGATCAAAGAAGGGGTGCTCAATGGCAGCCCATCCTCAAAGGAGTTCCAAGAAAAGAAGAAGGCCAGCGATGACCCCTCCCATGCAGGATTGAAGCCGGTGATCTGGTTGAAAAAAGTGCCGGAGAACTTCGTGTGCGCGATGCGGGTTCGTTATGACGCGACGGCCTACCAGAAGGGATTTCCGCTCTTTGACCTCGGGCACCACATTCACACCCTGAGCTTCAGCGAGACGGCCACAACGTTGACGATCAAAAAGAACGTGGAGGTGCTGCCAATCGACCAGCCGCTCTTTGCATTGAATCAATGGCATGATGTGATCATTGAGGTGAACAAAGGCACGATCCTCCTCAAGATCGACGGCAAGAAGCACGTCTTTGAGAGCGCCAACATTGACATGACTGGCCAAGCACAA
>CAZCAL010000022.1:15460-19277 GCA_964496625.1 uncultured Verrucomicrobiaceae bacterium
GTTGTCAGATCGATTCACTGCGGTTGTGGGAAGGGAAGTAAGCCCTTTCGCAGAGATTGGGGCTGAGGTCGTCTTTGGCTCTTCTTGCGTTTCTGCTCGGGAGCTTCATGTTAGCATTCATGAACCTGTCTCCCGATCATATTTTGCAAACGGGGCTCGCCTTTTGGGGCTCCAAGACGCTGCTGACCGCAGTCGAAATGGGACTCTTCACCGATCTCGCACGGCATCCCGGCGATCTCTTGACGGTGCAGGGTAGAATGGGACTGCATCCGCGGGCGGCACGGGATTTTCTTGATGCGCTGGTGGCCTTGGGCTTTTTGCTGCGCGATGAAGACGGGGTGTATCGGAACACTGCGGAGGCGGATGTGTTTTTGGATAAATCAAAGCCCTCCTACGTTGGTGGCATTTTGGAAATGGCAAACCATCGGCTCTACCCATTCTGGGGTGCGCTAACCACCGCCGTGCGAACCGGTGAGCCGCAAAACGAATCAAAAGGCGGCCATGACCCCTTCACGGCGTTGTATGCCGACCCCGCCAAATTGAAGGAGTTCCTGTGTGCAATGTCTGGCGTCAGCCGTGGGGCAAACATCGCCATCGCGCAGGCGTTTCCGTGGGCGAACTACGGAACCTGTGTGGATGTTGGCACGGCGCAGGGGGACCTAGTCGCGCAGATTGCGCTGATGCACCCGCATTTGAGCGGTTTGGGGTTTGACCTGCCAGAGGTGGGCCCGGTGTTTGAGGAATACATCGCCACCCATGGCTTGACGGAGAGGGTTCAGTTTGTGGGGGGTAGTTTCTTCACAGATGACCTGCCCAGCGCAGATGTGCTGCTGTTTGGCCACATCCTTCATGACTGGGATCTGGAAACAAAGCTCATGCTGCTCCGCAAAGCATACGCTGCATTGCCATCTGGGGGCGCGGTGGTTGTCTATGATGCGATCATTGATGACGCACGACGTTCGAATGCGTTCGGATTGCTGATGAGTCTGAATATGCTGATCGAAACGCCGGGTGGCTTTGACTACTCAGGGGCCGATTGCATTGGATGGCTGCAGCAGGCTGGATTTAAAGATTGCAAGGTCCAGCACCTGCTCGGGCCCGACTCGATGGTTGTCGGAATCAAGTAAAATGGCCTCTCAGTAGTGGCATTCAGCAATGTGAAGGTGAGTGGTTTGCTCACTTCACCAAGAGCGTTGCCAGTTCTGGAACGCTCTTCCGAATCTCGTCTGCGACCAGCTTGGCTGTTTCAGTGGCACCGAGCGGCGAAAGATGGGTTTTGTCTGGGTGGGCAGGATCTTTAGATTTCGCGTCAAAGGAGACTGCTGCCTCGGGTCCAAGTTGGTTCATCTGCTCGATGCTTCGAGCATTCAGGTCGAGCAATGGAACGTTTTCCTTCGCTGCGACTGCACGCGCTGCTTCGACGTAGTCGTTGAGATGATCCACCAGGGTCTCGCCCTTCGAGTCCTTGCCGGTCACAAGATGTTCAGGATCAATCTTGCCTTGCTGGTTAAAATTGCGCCGCGTGAGGGAAGTGACGAGCACTGGTTTCGAACCGACGGAGCGTGCCTCCGCGATGTATCGCACTAGGTTCTCGCGAAAGGTTGTTTTCGCATCTGTCTCTCGCGCTGGTCCCTTGCCCGGCATGTCATTGTGGCCAAACTGGATGAGCACCCATGTCGGCTTTGCAGCGATGGCTTTTTTCCAATGTCCTTCGTCTCGGTAGCTCTTCGAACTGCGACCTCCTACCGCCAAGTTTGTGCACTCGACTCCTGGAACGAGCAACTTTGCAAAGGCATCTCCCCACCCACTTTTCGATGCGACTGTTGAATCTCCAACGAGGACCACATGCGTCGCCGTGGCTGCCTCCGACGCCGCTGCGGCAGATTGAATGACGACGAAGGTTGAGAGACAAATTGCGACAAGAAAGGAGAGGCGGAGTGATTTCATCGCGATGGGAACGGTCGCAATTGGGAAGACGTTTCACTTCGGCGTGGATGGCGTCGGCCCGGCGCTATCGCTCGCAGGTAGGGAGATGCTGATCACTAGCCCGGCCATGCGCGGAGATTTTGGCTGTTCGTCGAACATCTTTGTGTGGCAGCCCACACAGCGGGAGTGCAGCGGAATAGGAACTGCGCGACGATACACTCGTTTCCCCACCACTTCATACTCATCTTTGCCTGCGGCAAGCTGGGCGGCTGCCTCCTTCTCGAAGGCAGATGCGGGTTCGTGGTCGATGTTCATCGCCTTCGTGTTTACTGAGATCCAATTCGCAGCGTCTCCGGTCGATGCGGACATGGCTGCGAATACGTCATCCATTGCACGAGCAGGCAGGACCGCGCCCTCTCGCCGAAAGTAATGCTTGTGAATCACCTCCAGCGTCGTGGTGTAAACGTTCTGCAGCAACTTTGCCCTCGCACGGGCATCGGTGATTGCGGCCTCTGAGGGGGTGCCCTTCGCAGCGGGTTCTGGGCCAGTAGTTTGGGTTGTATCTTCTCCAAACAAAGCGCCTACTGCCATTGCGACCGCGATTAGGCAGAGGAGAAGTGGAGGCACTGATGCGGTGCGTGGGTGATTTTGGAAGTGGTTCATCGACAAGGATTCAGTGGAGAAGAAACGGATTGCCACCGTGGATACCCTCAGCTCATCCTGTCTTTTTTACTTTCAATGCTGTGCTTCTCTTTGCCATGGTCGCAGTGACTGGTATGGAGTGGCGCATCGAACTTACCTTTGGAGTGGCGAGTCCGTTATTGTCGAAGGCACCCTCAGAGGGAGGAGTCCTGTTGTTCGTCCTGAAAAAGATGAGCAGGAGTAAAGCCACTTACCTCGTCAGCAGGCCACCATCGCATTGCGTTCGGCTGCGGCCTCTGCTTCGAGTTCGGCTTCGAAGTCTGCTTCGATTTTGGCCTGTGCGTCTAATGCCTCTTTCTTGATCGCCTCTTCCGCTGCCGCTTCATCGGCTGCGCGTTGGGCAGCCAGCTTATCCAGTCTGGCCTCCTCGCGCGCTAGGCGCTTCTCCATCTTCTTCTGCTCACGCGCGTGGCGTTTGTAATCTTTGCTTGGTGTGAAGGCCATCTGTCAATCTCCTGGTGGTTTGTGTGACGGGTTGGTTCCGTCCGGTCCAGAGGCGATGTTGCTTCTGGGGCTTTCAATACGATTCGATCATCCAATGATGCAATCAAAAACTTGGTGTGGAACTGAAAATGGGCTCAATAATCGCAATTTTGGCCTACCGCGATTTAGAAACCAGTGCCGACTTGGATCAGGGCTACTTGGAAAACCAAATTGCTATTCGGGGGGATTTTGCTGCCGACGGCGCGATTCCCATAAGCGAGTCGGGCTGGAATGTAGAGCACCCATTGATCACCCGGCTTCATGAGTTGGAGTGCCTCCGTCCAGCCAGGAATGACCTGGGCGACGCCAAAAGTGGCGGGCTGACCGCGTTCCACCGAACTATCGAACACCGTGCCATCGGTGAGCTTGCCAATGTAGTGCACAGTCACTGCATCGCTTCTGTTCGGCGAACGCCCGGTGGCTGGGCCTGACACCAGCACGCGATATTGTAGGCCACTGGCCGTGGTGATGCGGTCAGGGTGCGCTTCAGCGGCAGAGCTTGGGCTGCCATGGGCGCTCATTGGGGCGCTTTCTGGCGTGGTTTTTTTCTCAGGCTCAGGGCTCGTTTGGCAGCCTGTTCGATGGCCTGGATCTGACCAAGCCGGACGACCTGGCCAAGGTCATCCAGAACATCATCGACATCGGCAATGGCTTCATCAACGCCACGTCCGGCATCGTGGAAGGCATCAAGCCGCTGATCGACGGC
>CAZCAL010000023.1:0-8636 GCA_964496625.1 uncultured Verrucomicrobiaceae bacterium
CCTTGCTGCCAAAGACCATCGCGCCGAATTCCGATTTGCCCCTCACGATGCCGCGATAGGTGCCGATCCGACCATCCTTCCACACGCCGGTGACTTGATCAGTGATCGGCCCTTTGGCTCGGGAGACGGTTTCGCAGCCGGTGCCCATGAGGGTGAAGAGCGATTCAATGCCGTGGATCGCATAGAAGAAGAGGTCTGGCGTGCCGCTCTGGTAGGAGCACGGTCCCCAGGTGGTGACGCCAAGGATGTCACCGATTTCTGCGTTGCCCTTCAGCGGAAGCAAATCGGGACCGAAACGCGAGGACGAACTCGACCAGGTCTTCACTCCATGTTTCTTCGCTAATTCAAAGATGGCAATCGCCTCCGCCAACGTGCCCGCGACTGGCTTATCGATATAAACGAGCTTCCCTGATTTGAAGACCTCCTGCGCTTCCTTGAGATGGATGCGGCCATCCACGCTTTCGATCAGCACAACATCGACCTTTTCGAGCAACTGCGGGATCGTATCGACGATCTCCACGCCCATGTCGCGAAGCTGCTGCGTAAACTTCTCTTTGCGATCCTTACTTGCAGGCATGTCCGTGCCGCCTGTGTAACCGGTGGTGACGGTGATGCCCGCAAGCTCGCCTTCCTTTTCGCCCTTGTTAAAGAGCTTGGTGAAGGCTGGCACGTGCGAGGTATCGAGACCGATGATGCCTGCGCGAAGCGGCTTCAATCCGTCCTGGGAAAAGGTCGTGCTGCCGAGGCAGAAAGAGATGGCGAGGGCGAGAGTGACGTGCTTCATGGTTGTTTGGCGGGTTCGTTTTTGAGTAAGGATTGCATGCCGTCGAGGAGAACTTTTTCAACGCTGGGTCCGACTCTTGAGACGATGCCTGTCTCGTAACCACCCTGGGTATAGGCGATGGCGGTGCCAATGTAGCCCGGGCCGTAGTCGCCGTAGGCTGCCATGGCGACGAACTGCCCAGGACGCATCTGTTGGGCGGCAAGTTGGTACTCCACAAACAGCTCTCCAGGCATCTGGAGTATGCGCGCGTCGCCGAGCCGAAGGCATGTCAGAGGGATCTGATGGCCTGCGTGGGTGCGACGCAAAAAAGTAAGATCGCGCGCCGCACGGAGTCGATCCGTGAGCTTGAGTGAAGCGTCATCGAGCTTGGCGACGAGGTCCTCTTCCACCAGAGTTTCCCGCACTGGCATAGAGACAGGCTGCACCTGCCAGCCGACATCGCTAGCGCGCAGGGGTAGCTTTACCTGGGTGTCCCAGGCGAGCTTCATACCATCCGCAAGGCGCTGTGCTAAGACCAGACGATTGTCTTTGGCACCGTCGTTGTATTTGCCCGCTGCGACGTTACCACCCGCACCATCAAAGTGGATGTGGGGCAATCCCGGCAGGGCTTTCTCCCGAAGCTCACGAGCGATACCAACAAAGTCCCAATTCACTGATCCCTGACCATAATAACTCTGAGGATGCGTGGCGTAGTAGGTGAGCACACCGACGGGCTTGTCTTCATTCCAAAAGGCGACGAGGCGCACCAGCGGATCGATGGTGCCTTCAGGCGCGGTCTTGGCCTCAGGATTTTTTGAGGCACTCTGGCGCTGCAGGATCACCTTGCCCATCGGCCCGAGGATGCGACGATTGGAGGCGACCTGTTCCACCTTCCCGGTTCCAAAACCGACCTGGGTGACTGGCGTAGCACTGACGAGTGATGCCGTAGCGGCTGTGGCGAGTCGTTGCATCACTTCGCGATCAAAAGTGGGATTGGAGTACTCCCCCGGCAATCCATGTTCTGCCAATAATTGCTCCGTAGCAAAGTCGCTACCCGGCGCATCGTGCTGGTGCAAGGTGTGGACATTGACGCGATCCATGGAGGTGCCGACCGCTTCCGCCAGTGCAGCGCGAAACGCATCGTGACCTTGATTCGCGATGCCTACCCAATCAAACGCACACAGCACGATGGGTTGTCCCGCACCCAGCAGCACCACACCACGCGCCGTTAGTGGGGTGACAATCTCCCTCGCAGGTTTGACCGCTCCATTGCAAAGAGGTGAACCCAGTGGAGGCGTCACATCCACTTGAAAGGTGGCGACGCGAAAAGCGGCAGACTCCCCATGGACGGAGAACGCGCACGACAACGCGGCGCAGAGGATGAGCGAGATCAGCTTCATGGGCAGGCTACACCTACGTGCCAGCTCAGACCATTTTCACGACGATGTCATTCAGAGCAAAAGATGCGGAGGCAGTTTTGTCTGCGGCATTGGAGAGATGTCGATAAATTTCCCGCCGCTTGAACATGTTGATGTAGTCGTCCCCCTGAAACAATGCCGCCAGCGCGCGGCGGTAGGCTTTCTCTGCATTGCGCTCTTCCTTGCGCGCACGCTCAGCATCGTCACCAGCACTAGCGGGAGATTTTTTGAGTTTACCAAAACCGGTTGCCAATGCCTCCGCGCCTGACCTGACATGCATGGCGAGTTCTAGAGTGAACTGGTCTGGCGTCACGCCCAGCATCTCCATTTCGCGGATCGTTGTTTTGCAGTAGTTCACGACTTCATCCAAATCGATGATGGCGCGGTAGATGTTTTCACGGTCAACGGGCGTGGCAAAGGCTTCGCTCAAAATTTTTAGATTCTTCATCTTCAGTTCGTCCTGGTCCCTCTCCTCCTGGACGATGCGGGTGCTCAGACTTGCCGCACCTGTCTCCATGTAATCGACCAGCAACGCAGTGGCATGAGAAACCAGCAAACTTTGTTCCGCGAGAATCTCCAAGAAATCGGGAATCTTGGGAAGCAGCCGATCACGCAGACGGCGAAAGAAGGAGGGTGGGGAGGGTTCCATGACAATACAGGGGTTCTATTGAAAGAGTCCAATGACGGCGTGGAAGACAGCGCCGCACCGGGCAGCGTAATGACCCACGTCCAGGCGATTTCTTCTGCCTTGGTCCAGCGCACGGCGCGGAAATGTTCCGCTGCGCCGATTCCCATGATCGAGGTGCTGACCACATGGGTGGTGGAGACGGGTGCCCCAGTGAGCGACGCCCCGAGAATGACAAGCGCCGAGGTCAACTGGGAGTCAAAAGCGTGCAGTGGCCGCACGCGGTAGATGGCGAAGCCAAGGGTCCGCACAATGCGCCACCCGCCGCTCATCACGCCTAGTGTCAATGCGGTGGAGCAGGCCAGCATCACCCAAAGCGGCACATGGAACCCCTGCTGCCAACCTGCCAGCATCAGCACCAGTGCGATGATACCCATGCTCTTCTGCGCATCATTTGCGCCATGGGAAAACGCCAGCCCCATGGAGGTCAGATACTGTAGGCCGCGCAGCCAGTGATTGGCGCGAATCGTCGCACGACTCAGCAACCTGAGCATGAACTTGTGGAGGACAAATCCGACCACAAAGCCAGCAACAGGAGATACCAGCAATGCCAGCAAGACCTTGGTGATGCCCGTGATGTGGCCATGCATCAGTTCCGCAAATCCCCACACCACATGATGCCCGCCCACACTATTTGCCACCGCCCCGATCAGCCCACCAATCAATGCGTGCGACGACGATGACGGCAGCCCCTTCCTCCAAGTGACGATATTCCACAAGATCGCACCGGCCACTGCGCAGAGCAGAATGTGCAATGCGTCCGTTCGAGGCACATCGCCGAGCTCTACCACCGATCCAATCGTATTCGCCACAGCTGTGCCACCCAGTAGCGGCCCAAGAAACTCGAAGACGCCGACGACTAACACGGCCATTGCTGGAGTCATCGCCCGCGAAGCAATCACGGTAGCAATGATATTCGCTGCGTCGTGAAAGCCGTTGGAGCAATCGAAGACGAGGACCAGGAGAACCGCCAATACAGCGATGATGGTGAAAGTCTCGATCATTCAGTCTCAAAAAATCAACGGTCAATCTAGTGAGACCGTCGCTCGATGGAAACGTGTAACGACATTGGGATCTGGCATGAGATTGACCGGCGGCTCTGCCACATCACGGTAAGGCAAAGAATTCAGCACATGACGGATGCTCTCCAGCCTTGCTTTCTTTTTGTCGTTGGCTCTCACAATAATCCAGGGACTAAACGAGGTATGGGTCTTGGAGAACATCTGCTCCTTGAACCTGCTATAGAGGTCCCACTGCTCCTGCGCCTTCATGTCGATGGGGCTCAACTTCCACTGCTTCAGTGGATTGTGCCGCCGAGATTCAAAGCGCTTCAGTTGTTCATCCTTCGAGATCGAGAACCAGAACTTGATGATCGTCACCCCGTCCTCATAGAGCATGTGCTCAAATTCTGGGACCTGCTGGAGAAAGCGCTGGTATTGCGCGTCGGTGCAGAACTTGTTTACCGGCTCAACAACGGCTCGATTGTACCAGCTCCTGTCAAAGAAAACGATTTCGCCGACATTGGGCAATTGCCGAACATAACGCTGAAAATACCACTGCCCATTTTCTTGCTCGCTAGGTTTTGGCAGCGCCACCACGCGCATCGCACGTGGATTCAAGTGCTCTGTAAATCTGCGAATCGCCCCACCCTTGCCTGCCGCATCTCGGCCTTCAAACAGGATCGCAATACGGCGCCCTTTTTCCTGTACCCAGCGCTGCAAGCGGACTAGCTCCACCTGCAGCCTCTCCAGTTCCGCTTCATAGCGCAGCGTATCCATCACTGCGCCCACTTTGATGCGATTTGATCGCAGCATTTGGATGAGGCCATCGCGGGTATTGATCAGGCGGATGTCTTCTTCAGAAAGCCGGAAGTCCGTTCGTTCGATCGGCAACTTCTTCAGGAGCAAGGCATTGCTGTGGTTCAATTCAACGACCGGTGTCGCTGCCATCGGCACAGGCGGTTGGGTGCCGTTGGACTTGATGACTGTTCGACGGGTTGAGCGGGTAGTGGCCATGGTGTTGGTGTTTCTCGATTGAAACAAAACTGTAACATTTACCCGTCGCCTCACCCAGCCCCGACCCTGGGCGAAAATTGCGCACGATGCGCCTCTTTTGTCTCGTCCTCCGTCGTGATCGATGAAACGATCGGTCACATTCTCGCCTGATGCAAAACTATGAAGACCTGCGCCCTCCTCATCGCCGCCACACTCATGAGCCTCCCGACCATCCCAGCCAGCGCAGCCAACTTGCCGAGCCACGAACATTTCCCGCTCTTTTCCGCCGCAGGGCAGCAACACGCCCTGTGCTGGCGCGCAGAAAAGGGAGAAGAATCCGTGGTTCTCTGCCTGCACGGGATCCAAACACACGCGGGCTGGTTTGGACCGCTCGGCAAAGTCCTGTCACAGGGCCACACCACTGTCTATGCGCTTGACCGACGCGGCAGTGGAGCGCATTCAGGCGAATCAGACCAAAAAGATTGGCATGGCGACATCGATCATTGGGAGAATTGGATAGCGGACATCCAAATCGCCGCCAAAAAAATCGGCGCAGAGCATCCAGGAAAGCCGCTCTATCTTTTGGGTGTCTCGTGGGGCTGCAAAACGGCGCTCGGTGCTCTTGCCGAAGACGGCAAGACCTTCAAAGGCGCGATCCTGATTTCGCCCGCTTTTGCGACATCCATTGATCCCAACTTCTTTCTTCGCGGGCTGCAAAAGCTCGCCATGCTGCGCCCAACATCAAGGGTCGATCTGACGAAGCGATTGACGCCGGATCTCTACACCGAAAACCCAAAAACGCAGGACGAGTGGCTGCGGCCAAGTGACCCGCGCATCCTGCGCTCCGTGACCCAGCGCTTTCTCGCTGAAAGTTCCGCGCAGTTTGCAAAGGCCAAGCAACAGCTTGGTAAAATCACAACACCACTGCTCACGGTCTATGGCACGAAAGACAAACTCGTGGATCGCTACAAATCCGATCAACTCTTGCGACCACTGCGTGAGGACCCTCCGCAGCCGTTCGGAGCCGCAAAATTAACAACCCTGCTGCTAAAGGGCCTCACCCACGCCTCCATCGTCGAGAACGAGGACCTACTGGCATCGGTCATCACCGGCTGGATGGCTGCACGCAATGGCAAACCTCTGCCCAAAAACGAGTATTGGCTACCAGCTTATGCGACGGGATTTGGTGTCAGTGCAACCGGCCGTAGTAAAGCCAAAATAGAGGAACTGCACACACAAGCTCACGGCCTCGCAACAGATGTTCGGGTCACTAAGGGAGAAAAGCTGACATTTCGATGGGATCCGACCATCTGGTGGCAGGATGAAGGTCTCGATCCAGTTCAAGCAGGTGGCAGCAACCAAGAACATTGGGCACAGAAGCTCGGTCGCCGATGGCTGATCTGCAAAAAGACCCGCGATGGGAAACCTGCTCCCTACTTCACGGTGCTCGCTCATATCAAAAAGCCGGATGGCACCTGCGTCACGACCGTCGCGGGGTTCCCGCCGGACAGCGATCAGAGCACAGTCACCTGGACAGCGCCTGCCAGTGGCAGCCTATACCTGTCCGCAAACGATTCCACGATGCTCAGCCCTTGGGTCATCTTCACCAACAATACAGGGACTCTGCGTCTCTTTATTGAGCGTTAAAAACTAGGCCAGCTCCAGCCCACTCATTGTGCCAGTACTGGTGGCAAATTTTTCCACCTCCATACCCAGGCGTTGCAATGAACTGAGGTAGAGGTTCGGCAACGGATAGTTGTCGTTTTGATCAAAGGCTAAGTGCTGCCCGTGCTTGAACCCGCCACCAGCAAAGAGAACAGGCATGTTCTTGTTATCGTGACTGCTGGCGTTACCCAAATTGGAAGTGAGGATCACCATGGTCTCATCAAGCAGATGATCTGCCTTCAATTTGCGGATAAATCCGCCCCACTGATCGATAACACCTTGCTCAACGATGGCTAGTTGTTCCAGCTTCTCCTCATCCATCCCGTGATGGCTCAGGGTGTGATAACTTTCCTCTACACCAGGGATGCCGGACACATTGTTTCCCGTAATGTGCAACGTCACAAACCGCGTCGAATCGGTAGCCAGTGCCATGTGCACGATATCGAGGAAGATGCCATCCACTGCGACTTCGTTATCGCGAGGGATCTTCGTCGGCGCTTGCAGCGCTACCTTCGGCTTGGGCCGATGAGTCCAGGCTTCATTCGCAGCCAGGCGCTGTTCCAAATCACGCACACTAGTGAACCACGCATCCAACTTCTCCCGATCCCCCGCACCGACCTCCCGCTGCAACGCCTTTGCCTCTGCACCCACCACATCCATCACGCTGCGACCGCGACGGATTAGCTCTGCTTGGCGATTCTGCTCCACAGGTGTGTCATTCACAAACAAGCGCGTGAAGAGTCGCATGGCACTATTCTCCGCAGGGATCATCGAACCGTTCTCCGTATAGGAGGGGCTTGTTTGGCTATTGGTATTGAGCACGAGCGAAGGGAAGCGAGTATCGTGTCCCAATTCACGCGCCATCATCTGATCCAAAGAGATGGTGTTGCGAGACGTCGCTCCCCGCGCATTCGGACAAGCGGTGTAGATGCTACCTTCCGCCGTATGCCCGCCCGAGACGCCTGGATGAGATGACCCCGACACGACAGTGAAGTCGCCGCGAATGTCCTGCAAAGACTTCAAGTAGCGGGATGACTGGTAGCTCGCACCCGCACCCTGCGGGACCAAATTTGGACCATGCAAGCCCAAAGACATGCTAACCCCGACAAAACGTTTCGCCTGCCGAGGATCCGCTGCTGCGGCAAAAGCGGGCGACATCGCCTCCAGCAAAGGCAGGCTGAGGCAAATGCCAGCGCCGCGAAGCATCGCGCGCCGAGAAAGGTGCTTCTTTGAAGTGAATGTGCTCATTTGGGGGGGATTTGGGGACAAGGGTAGTTCAGCGAGGACAACGGCATCACTTCTCCAGAAACGAAGGACTCAGTAGCACTTCGCGAATGATGGAACGAAGACCTGCGCCAGACTTTTCAGCCTTTGCTGCGATGTTGCTCAGCGTTGATTCATCACTGAAGCGAGGCGCCGCACCACTGGCATAGGTCAGGAAATGCCCAGCGAATCCACGGGCGAGCTGGTCTGGACGATTCAGGTAAATATCCTTCCAGCCTCGGAGATCCGCGAAGGCCCCTCCCTGGGGAGTCACCCCGGATGGATCAATCGCAGCCCCCACTCCCACCTTGCCGTAGTTTTTCCGCCAGCCTCCGACTGGATCAAACGCCTCTAGTGCAAAGCCGGGCGGATCGATGGTGCGATGGCAGGAAGCACAGGATTCATTGTTGCGATGCTTGGCCAATTGATCACGGATGGATGTCGCCCCACGAATGTCTGGCTCGATGGCAGGGATGCCTGGAGGAGGCGGAGGAATGTGCGTTCCCAGGATGCGCTCATTGATGAAGACCCCGCGCACAACGGGTGATGTCGTCGTACCGACTGCCGTCACCTTCAAGAGGGCACCCTGCGTTAGAAGTCCACCACGCAGGCTGCCAGTGGGCAGGCTGACCTTCTGCAAGCCTTCCCCCGGTTTAACGGCGGCAATAAGTTCCGCATCAGCAAGTGCGGGCACAACGGGAACGGCTTGAGCACGCTGCTTCCCCTTCCCTTTCACCTTCGCCACAGCAGGCACACTGCTGCGCGCATAATGCCGCGCTAAGCGACCATTCAAGAAGGCAAAATCGGAATCAATGAGATGCGTGATGCCTAGATCGTTCCGTAACATT
>CAZCAL010000023.1:8646-19236 GCA_964496625.1 uncultured Verrucomicrobiaceae bacterium
ATTTCGGTGAAGTATGCGCGAGTCTCTTGGACCAACGATTGCTGCAAGACCACATCAAACGTTCTGAACTGACGAGGGTCAGGCGTGGTGAAATCGATCAAATTGAGCTTTAGCCACTGGTCAGTGAAGCTGTTGATAAAACGCTCTGCCTTCTTATCCGTCAGCATCCGTTCAATCTGCTGAGCCAGCACCTTCGGCTGCTTCAGCCGACCTTCCGCAGCGATCTGAACCAACGACGGATCAGGCATTGAAACCCACAGAGCGTAACTGAGCCGTGAGGCGATGGCAAAATCGTCCAGTGGCCCTGGCGTCTCCACAAAAGTGAGGAAGCGGGGAGAGCAAAGCATGGCCCGATAGCTGGCGCGCAAAGATTCCGCGAACGAATCACCGTCTGCCAGCGATTGATGCCCGATCTCACGATAGGGTGCCGTTTGCGCGTCACTGACAGGACGCCGAAAGGCGCTCCGTGCGAAGCGAGTGACCAATCGATCCAAGGCCTCAGGTGGGGCTGTCTGTGGGTCAACATCGCCAAACAGATTCTGCTTCAGTGCGCCACGATCTGCGATGGGATAAACCCGCTCGATCTGAATGCCTCGATGTGCGATTCCGGGGTAACCTTCGCTGGCGAGATTCCTGCCTTTAAAAGAGACATTGCCTCCATTGGCACCCGTGGGCGCGATCCGATTTTCCCCGTCATTGGGTCGGAGTTCCAGGCGATGCCCTTTTTGAATCCATGCCTCAAACACCATGTCACGCGGTGCCGCAGTCGCTTCAACGAGACCGACCATAAAGAGCAAGGGTGCATTCGACTCGCACTCACCGGAACGCAACGTTCCCCATACCGCTCCATTTGGACCAGGATTAATTGCGCGCACGTTCTTCAACGTCACGCGATACCAGCCGCTCTCCGGCACGAAGGTTGGCGTCCGCCCGAAAAATTGCAGGCCTATGGGCCAGGAGATGCTCTCCCCATTGCGCAAGTCTGGCCCCCGATAATTGCCACCGCGATTTTTGGTCAATTGCTCCGGCGAATAAAACCGTGAGAATGTCTCATCACCTTCCAAGGCACGAGTAAAGGCAGCATCCAAAGCAAGATCGGCCACATCCAAATAACGTGCCAGTTGATGATCGGATAATTGCTGCCCAGCAGACACCGTCTCGAAGCCGTGAGAAGCGCGATCCTCAGGCAGCAATTCTTTGAGCGGGATATCGATCCCCAGCAAATCATGCAAGGTGTGCTCATACTCCGTGCGGGTCAGTCGCCGACTGCGCACACGACCGTTAGCTGCGATGTCTGCACGATCAGCTTCTTTCAGCGGGGCTTGCAGTGCGGCGAGAAAAGCAGCCGCTTCAGCCTTTGCAGGCTGCTCTTTTTTGGCTGGCGGCATTTCCCCATCCCGCACCCTCTCGAACGCACGCTGCCAACTCTTAAAATGATCTGCGTCGCCTAGATCAAAGGTGAGTGCCTCTAGGTCCACCCCCCCTTTTTTCAGGTCGCCATCGTGACATTCGACGCAATGTTGATCGATGAATGCTGCCACTGTGCCAGGAGTCTCAGCCTGGCACAGACACTGGGTAAAAAGAAGAAGGGCAAAGCTGCCAACGAACGAACGGAAACGCATGAAATGGGGGTTGGCTGAAACGATCACCTCACAGAGGTCTATCATGGACACCCCATTTATACGGCTGTCCTTCACGCCTTCGGCTTCAAAAAGAGCACCTCGGCACGCTCGATCCAACCCTTGCGGAGATCCATGCGGAACCAACCATCGCTATTCTTTCGGTGAATCCGGCAGCCGGAACGCGGACCAAACTCCTTGAGATCATATTGCGCCCAAGATTTTCCCATGTCTGGAGACCAAATGATGCCGCAGGCATACGTTGAAGCAGGCGCGCAATGCGTGGCCAGAATGACGCCGTCTTGGATCAACATGTTGGCGGATTCAAACTTGGGATTAAAGGGCATGATATGCGCAGCCTTGTTGGTGAAGTCTGCTGGCGCACAATGGAAGATCCCGCGATCATGCTCGCCAATCGCAGGTCCATTCGCATCCGCGATCCACCACATTTGGTCACCCACAAAATTGATGCCGCCGGACTTGTAGCGCGAGTTTGAATTCACATTGATGAGTTCCTTCCACTCCCATAAATCTGCCTGCGCATCGTAGATCCCGCGCAACCAATGGCATTCATTGCCATTACCGCGATCAATGTCCCCGGTGCAGGCGTAAAAGGCGTCCTCTGCCGGATTGTAGCTGACGCAATGAACGTGCCTTGCAATGAGCGGACTGTTGGGATCACCTAGCAACGGAGCATCTGGCGCAGCGCCCTTTTGCTGGAACTTCGGGTTTTGCCCGAACGAGTACGCAATCTTTACCGTCTCCCCGCCATCCACGGAGTAGTATATGTTTACTGGCACCATGCCTCCAAGGACATTGCAGTAGTTCCCCCAGATCAGCATCTCCTTTCCCTTCACTTCGAAACAGTGCTCACCGTCCAGCGAATGGAAATACCAGCCAGGCAAATTCGGATCAACCGGGGTGTGCGGCAGGTAGTCGCTACCATTGAGACCTTTGACCGTGATCTCCCTGTGGGATTTTAGATTGTCCGTCGATAGAAAGAGCCTCTCCCTTGTAGCGAAGATGACATTCCCGTTCTTTAAGATGACGCTGAATGTAATGTCACTAGCTGCTTCGAAGTCTGCGACGTGTGGCCAAGTTTTACCGCAATCCTCCGACAGCATCACTTTACCTGCCAAGAACGCAAACGCCTTATTGTCCCGCTGCGAGTCAATATAAGGACCTTCTGGGCTAGGCATACGATACCAAAAATCTTTTGTCTCTCCCTCAATGGGAGCAGCGCCTAAACGCTGGGCCATCCCTGGAAACAATAAACTGCCTGCCGTCAGCGCGGAGCTTTGCAGGAGGCGACGTCGGGTGAGTGCTGGGGAGTCGTTCATAGGTTACACCTCAATGAACGCTTCAAAGCACCGGATTCATCCATCCTCGCTCAAGAAGCCGAATCGGCTCTGAAGATAATCAGTGAGCACTCGACTCAGGCACACGCGGGAGCCCTCTGTGGAAAACGTGTGGTCGGCATTGGCGATAAAGAAGCACTGCATGATGCCTTCGCTCATCAGCTGCTTCGCCTTACGCTTCGCGTGATGCATCAGCAAAAAGTAGCCAGGATCGTTGTCCGAAATAAAAATCGCCAACCTGCGTGAGGCGGATGCGATGCGACTCAAATCCGCTGCCAGATTATTCTTCGCAGGATGACCATACTCGCTCCCATTTGACGCGGATGGCTTCGTTACCCCTCCCGTGCCCGCAGAGCGGCGCCGGGGCAGAAGGCGCTGGGCAAACTGGCGCACGGACCCCTTGAATCCCATCTGAGTTTTTCCAGACAAAAGTTGCCGCCAGTTCTCCCATTTGAAGATCGCCTTCCGATACTCATGCCATGCAGACAATCGTTCCGTCGGCGAATCTTCGATGGTCATCCCCTCCTTCCAATAAAAGACCAAAGGATTGAGGAGGATGCTTTCAATCAATTCCGGATGAGGCAATTGTGCCGCTGACTGAAAGGCCGCATAAGCTCCCGAACAAAGCCCCATCAGCAGCATCGGACGCTCTGGATCCAGCCTCCTCAGGTATTCGAACACAATGGCTACATCCCGAAAGGCGGTGGCTGCATAGCCATCATTCTCTTCCTGACCAAGTTCAACCGGACTGTCTCCAAGACCACTAATATCCACGCGCAGACATGGGAAACCCAAGGCAGAGAGCTTCCGCGCAAGCCGCACATGCAGACGCCCTGGACCCACCCGGTAGGCCGAACCCGCATTCAAGATGATGATCCATGGCAAAGTCGAAGTCTGGTTCTTTGGAAAAGTCATGACACCGAACAAATCCGGTGAACGGCTGATCCAATGCGCCGACTCGCGTAAAGCCGGAGCGGCGTCTGGCAGCGTGACACAGGCGATCTTGCTCGTCTCCGCAACGTCTTGCTTCTTGAAGAGCCAGTCCGTGATGCCAGCGATTGCAGTCTCGGGCACCTCCGTTTGGTGAGGCTCCGCCATCATCTGCTCGTAACCAGGAAAGGCCACCTGATCCACTGGCACTCCCTCAAGCACAAGCTTTTGCACCAAAGGCGACGACTGCGGTACGCAATCATTGTGCGCGATGAGGATGCTTTCACAGCGCGGACGGATCGTCGCCAGATCAATCTGCCCAAGGTCGTGAAGCATCTCCTGCGTATAGACAAAGCCCATCGCCTCAAGATTGGACGAGTCTGCATCAGCGGAGCGCTGAGCGACCAAACTCAGGGCCTTTAGCTCCCGCACAAATCGACGACCACTCACGATTGGTGACCAGAGCACTAGATGATCCACTTCATGCTCGGCAGCATGAAGAGTGGCAAGCATCGCTCCCACTCGGAGTCCAACGATGCTGATGGACTCGCAGTGATTCTCCCTTCTCAGCCATTCCGCCGCGTCCCGCACATTTTCTTGCCAGGCGCCATACAGACCAACGTCTTCAGGATCACCCTCTGAATCGCCAACGCCCTGGTAATCTAGGCGCAGGACGGAAAAGCCCTTGGCTGCGAGAGCGTCCGCAAGGTGACGCAGCGACCGGTGGGAATGCACTTGTTCGTGGCCAATCGGCGGACAGATCAGGACGCCGTGACTCAGTGTCACGTCATCCGATTCGTGCAGCCACACGAACAACGATTTTCCTCCACTCTGCAAATAGAAAGCCGTACGACGCACTCCCACACGACAAGGCGACTGCTCATCGCGGTGCACCGTTGGTTGTTCCATGAAAGCGGCTGGCATAGCGATTCAGGCAGGTACTGCCCTCACTTCGATGGAACTCTCCCCCACCAAGTTCAAGGTTTCGACATAAGTGCGAAAAACACCCGAGTGGACACCAACAGGCGAAAACATCACCGACTTGGAGCAATTTGGCAGAAGGTGGAAGTAGTTGTCGTCAGGCAGGAACCCTTTGGCAGATAGGCGGATGGATTGCACAAAGCGATCTGCGGTCAATAAGACCCGGAAACTCCCCCCACTCAGAGCTTCTGCCTCAATTGAAATTGCATCACTGCACAAAACATGCGCTTCAGGATCACGTGCGCGAGTGAAATGGAGGGCTTCGCTGACTGGTTCACGCTCGCTGTTGAGCCATGTTGCGATGACGACGTGGTGTTTCTGTGGACCGAACCGATAGGCGTAATTCACATCGTGGAAGGATCCGAGAATTTCATCCACGCTCAGCGTTTGCTTCGAGTTCGGTCCGGCCTTAACCGCGATTTCCTGTTTGGCCGTTACAATATTGGGTTCACGCAGCAATTGAACCTCCATGAACCCATCGACAGAGTCTCCGGTCTCGTTCACCAAGTGCAGATGCAGCCCGTCAGTTCCCTCATCCGTGATCGTAAGTTGCTGCGACTTCCAAAGACGTTTGAGCTGATAGTAGGCAGCCTTTGGCATGCCATGATGATCCATGATGCCCCAGCCTGTAGCAGCCCAGAGATCTTTAAAAAACCAAATCAAGCCTCCCGCATTCCGGCTATGATTACTGCGCCATTCTGAAAAGGTGCGCGCCATCATCTCACCGGAAGTGACACGACTCAGCTCCAGATATCGCGGCATGTCAAAGGACCGCAGCTTGGCCGGATCTACACCGAACAGTTCTCCCAAGTAGTGGTCTCGAACATCTTCGAAATCCCATCCGGCACCCGTGTCGCGAGGCACTCGCTGCTTCCAGCGGGGGTGATGCGTCACTGGCATCGAACCGCCCATGATTTCATCAATGACATCCGTCTCAGGGATATTGGCAAATCCGAGACATTCAGAAGTGAACTTCACATCCGCTTGGCGGAGTTCCCGAACTGAACGCAAATACGCACCGACGCCATAGTAGTGCGTGACACCAGTTCTGGCGTGAAAAGGCAGTACGCCGCCACTCGGCGACGACGGCACATACGCGGCACCGGGGTGATGCGCGCCGCAGAGTGCAGGGAGGCGGTCACCAAACCAATCGTTGCGCCAAAGTTCACGCGGCATTCCGAGCATGGCCGCCTGTTGTTCGATCTCGCTATTCCCACAATAGATTGCGATGCAGGGATGCTGCGCGAGACGATCAAGCTGCTGCACAGCTTCAAAGGAGATGTTTTCACCAAACGCAGGCTCATCAACCGGGTAGTCCATGTTAGCGAACATGAAGTCCTGCCAGACCAGGATACCGAATTCATCGCAGGTGCGATAAAAGGCATCGCTCTCGTAGTGCATCGTGCCGCCAATTCGCAGCATGTTCATCCCAGCATCACGCGCCAAGATCAAATCATGGCGCAGCGATTCTGGCGATCCCGAGTGGGTGAAGATGTCGCTCGTGGTCCAGCAAGCGCCTCTGCAATAGACGGGCCTGCCATTGACGTGGACCGCGAAGCCAGGTTCATGCGCTATTTCGATGCGTCGAAATCCCACGGACTCCAGCGTGATCGTTTGTTCTGACGAGGTGGTTTTGATGAAGACACCACAGTCATGCAAATGCGGGGCACCATGTGTGTGAGGCCACCACAAGAGCGGATCTTTTATTCGCAGTGTTCCGCTTAAAACATCACCCTCAAGCAACAGCAGCACCGCATTCTCTCCAACACGGAGCGTGGCTGCTTCAATCGCTTCCGAGGAGTGTATGGTCGCCTTGAAATTCACGATGCCCTCAGCGCCTTCGAGCGTGGCCGTACGTTGGAGTTCTCTGAATTGGATAGCTTCGCATTCTAGCCGCACATCCCTCCACGGACCAATCGCCGGCACAGGAGGCGACCAGCCAGGGATGCGTCCCAGCAGGCTGGTGCGGTGCCAGCGCAGTTGTTGATTGCTGATCAAATTGGTCTTCCACCGTGGTCGTGGACGTCTCTTCTTTAGATCTGCCGTCAAGGACCGGAACACGATGACAAGTTCGTTCTCAGCCCGCAGCAGATTTCCGATGTCAACTCGGTAGCTGCGAAACATGTTGTCGGTCGTCAACACGACCTCGCCATTGAACCGAACTTCAGCAAGCCCCGCCAGCCCGTCGAAGCACAAAGAACACGGTTCATTCCCTGGGCGATCTGGAACGCTAAAGCTTGTTCGGAACCACCAATCGTTGGAATCAAGATCAACTGGTTGCTGGAAGTCCCACTTCCCAGCGGCGCGCAAGGCAGACGCTGCGGTTCCTGGCACAGTTGCCGGCAGCCATTCCGCGTGAGGCGATACCCGCTCTGACCCAGCTGGCGCGGCACAGCAGAACCACGTTGCCTGAGACAGCATAGCGCCGCGATCAATGGTCTGTGCTTGCGCTGTCATACGGTGTTATGACAGAAATTGAGCTTTCAGATGATCGGTGGCCGTCTTCCAGTGGTCCGCCATCTGATCGATAGGATCGAGATCGATTGGCTTCTTGCGAGCCATCGCCCGGGCGAGTTGAAACTGCATGGTCTTGGCACTGTTCGCGAGCCATGACACGGACTGGATAGGCGAATCCAAGTTCGCAATGCCTTGGGCATCTAGCCAACGCAAATATTGACCAGCAATCTCATAGCACGCTCCAAATTGGCGCAGCGTGGCGAAGGAGTATTGGTGAAACATTGCCAGCGGCTCATTCACTAGCCAGGTCAGATCCGACTCAAACCGAGACCGAAATTTTTCGAACGGGTTCTGCTCCGGCAAGCGGCTTAGATGCCGTTTCAGTAAACGCAGCGATCCTTGCAACAGTTCATCACCCAGGAGGGGCGGCTCGGATCGGCGCTTCACGATTTCACAGTAGGGCGGTAGAATAGCTGGATTCTTCTCGCCGCGTCTGTGAAACACATTCGCAAAGTCGTCGCCGTTCAAGTGATAGTATCCTTGCGCGTGAAAGTAGCCAAGGTGCTCGTTTTCGACATCGATCTCCACGACGGCGACAGTCGTTTTGACATGTTCCAGTTGGTAGGCGCTGCCGGCAGTGTCAGGCAGGTAATAGGAGTCAAGTTCGACAAGGAGTGGGCGGCCGAGCGAGAGTTGCTCTTCGATGTGACTCGTCAACGGGCGCCACACGGCCAATTCTTGGACTTCGAGCGAGTAGAGCTCAAAAAGATCCTCCAACTGAAATTTGAAGAAGGTCCATTGATCACCTTCAAAGTCGATCCCAAGCGTAAACGGCAGTCCCGCAATAGGCTCCATGCCCCATGCGTGGAGCAGTTCAATCCACACATCAGCATAGCAATTCGTCTCCGCCCAATCCCGCTCCTGCGTATGCAGGCGGTGTCGTTGGTAGGATTGGGGGTCGAGTTGGAGAATCTGACGAATCATAGTCCAAGGGCATCTTTCACCTCGCGCGGCCAATGATCAGGATCGAGCCCGTGATGCTTGAACAGTGCTAGGGTGATTCGCTCCAGGCCGAAGCCAATGCAGGCGGAGTGCGCGATTTCACCATTCGCAGACTTGATGTCAAACGCCTTGCCGAAGTAGTCCAGGTGATAGTTCGTCGAGGCAATCGCAGTGGGCTTTTCTTCAGAGGATACAGCGATGATGATCTCATGCTTTAACTCCTGCTCCTTTTGCGACGAGGCCATCACACGACCTGCACGACCAAAGAATGGGTCGTTTGCGGGGACGATTTCAACATCGAGTCCGACCTCATTCAAAATGTCTTTCCCAAGTGCGAGCCAAAGACCGCGATGTTCTAACGCCTGCTCGGGATTTCCCAAGCGCACAAATTCACGCTGGCGAAAGATTTGAGTGCGGCACGGATCAATTGAGGGCTCATGGCGGAAGACTGGCGAACGCAAATCAAAGGTTCGACCCGCTTCAGGCAGCGTGCCTGTTGCAGTTGGATACATTTGATAACAACACGCTGGCGTCAGCATGACTTTGGTTGGCGCGAGATCTTGCGTCCAGTCCTCATCGCGTTCTCTCTTTCCCAACATCGCCATGTGCTCGCGCTCGCGACCGGCAAAGCTATGCACTGAGCCCATCAGATCTGGAAAATTCTCCATCTGCGAGGTCTTCAAATAGTCTTCCCGACTCAGCAGACCAGCAAATCGCATCTTCTCCGTCCGAGCATGAGGAACGCGTCGCGTCGTCAGACGATCAAAAGCCTCAAGCACATCCTCAAAGACGCCGCTGTAGCCATAGACTCCTGGAACACCGAGGGAAGTTAAGTGGCCCGCCGCTGTCAGTTCATCCAAGAACTGCTGATGAGCGACGCTAGCTGGAAGAATTGTAGTGGAATCGCAGACCATGGTTATTCCCCCTTATGCACCATCAACATGGTAGCATTGAGCTTCAAGATGCGGTCGTTGTTGACCATCAAGGCGGCACCATAAGCATCGCGCAGATGACGGGCGATGCTGAATTTGGAATCGTTGCGATAGCCTGAGATGCCGCAGATCAGCATCGCACGACCGACGATATCAACGAGACGCTGCGAGCACGAAAGTTTTAAGTTGTTGGTGCGGATGGAGAAACCAAACTCCTCGAAGACACCGGGGCAACCTCGGCTGCGGAGTTCATCATATTCGCGGGCGAGCGACGCTACGTTGTGACGCATTTCCTGCAGCACTTGATCCACTTCGGCGAGACGGATCGCTGAGATCGGTGTTTCACCCGGGGTCTTGCGCGCTTCGGCGCGGACGAAGGCGCGCGCTTGATTCACCGCGTCCATCGCAATACCCGACCACAACGAACCCCACACGATGTGCGAGTATGGGTGCATTGTCTGGCCCAAAATGTCACTGAACGCACCAGGTAGGATCTGCTCAACATTGCCGCTGGAGGTCAGCTCAAATCCGGAGCTACATGTGCCGCGGAAACCCATTGTGTCCCAATTCGACAACGGCACGGCGGTGTATTCACCTTTCCGAACCATGACATGTACTTGCTCATTCGCAGGGGCATCAGCAGAGCGGCGGCAGGTCACCAAGATCTCGTCGGCAGCTTCACCGTAAGAGATCACGGGAGCCTTCTTCGTCAGCGTGAACCTTTCTCTATCGACCTCAATGGCACAAATGCTGGATCGCAGATCACCACCTGTTCCCACCTCCGTCGTTGCAGAGGCCATCAGGCGCTGCTCGTCAGAGAGAGCCTGAAGGTAGTCCCGAAAATACTCCGACTCCTGCGCATGATGCACAAGACAGGCGACCTGAATTTTGTGCATCGCGTAGATCATCGCTGATGAACCGCAATACTGTCCGAGCGCTTCGCAGATCTTCGACAGCTGGGCGACATTCAGCCCCATACCACCGAACTCCTCTGGTACATAGGCGCTGAGCAGGCGCAGCTCCCGCATGGCATTGATCGACTCCGATGGAAACCGCGCTTTCTCGTCCACATCGGCAGCATGGACTCGGAGCACCGATTTCCCGATCTGGTGCACTTCCCGAAGTAGATGGTCGAAATCAACCTGTGGGTTTAGGAGTGTAGGCACAATGGGAATCGTTTGAGGGTGTGTGGAAGAGGCGGAGGAAGATCGCCACCTCGGGTCTTGCTAGGCGGCCAATTGAGTGACGGCTTCTGCAATGGACTCGATGCTTTTGAAGGTGCGGCGACCAATCATCGTGTCGGGGAACTCG